>JANOGQ010000013.1:0-8176 GCA_031406105.1 Lysobacterales bacterium
AGCGCGGCTTCGTTCGGATCGAGTCAGGCGAGCTCGGCGGCGCCGGTACTCGCGGCTATCTGAGCTACACGAATCAGCAGTCTGAAAAGTGGAAAGGCCAAGGCGATCAGGACCAGGAGCTCTTCAACTTCAAGATAGTGCAACCGATCGGCGAAGGGCAACTCTCCGCGTTCTACAACTGGTCGGATCGCCAGGAGAATGACTACCAGGATATGTCACTCGACATGATCAGCCGGCTCGGTTACGACTGGGACAATTACTCGGCTGCGAGCCAATGGCAGGACATGGTCGATGTCGCAAATATTTATCAGGGCGTCGCCCCAGGGCCGTTTCCATCGCCGATAACTTCGCCTGATGACGCTTACGCAAACGCGGCGGGTCTACGCGAAGACTCGCTTGCCGGGGCTACGTTGAATCTGCCCTTCGGCGAGGGTTGGTCGTGGGACACGACCGTGTACCTGCACACGAATGAAGGACAGGGAATCTGGTTCACACCCTATAGGGCGACTGGATCTATTGGCAGTGCACCGAGGGGAAACATCGTTGATGCCCCTGACGGCAGCGGCGGAACGATCGCCGCGGGAACCGGCGCGCCGATTTCGGTGCGCACGACGGAGTACGACATCGACCGCAGCGGCGTGACGACTGCGCTCACCGCGACATTCGGTGCGCACACAGTGAAAGGCGGCCTCTGGTACGAGGACAACGACTTCAACCAGGCGCGCCGTTTCTATGGACTCGAGCTCGCGGCTCCGCAGCGGGATTCGCTCAAGTTCATGAAGGACCCGTTCTTTACCCAGTGGTACGTGGGCTTCAACACCAAGACCATGCAGTTCTTCCTGCAAGACACATGGGCGGTCAATGACGCGCTAACGATTAACTTCGGCTTCAAGTCCCTCGATGTCGAGAACGAAGCGGCGGCGATCCAGACGCCGGCGGTCCTGGCCGAGGGCAAGATCGAGGCCAGCGAAGGCTTCCTGCCGCAGGTCGGCTTCAATTATGTGCTCAACGGTCAATCGGAGCTTTTCGGTGCGGTCACGGAGAACATGCGCGCATTCGTCGGCGCTGCGACCGGTTCATCGCCGTTTGCAACGACACCGGCCAACTTCGCGGCGTTGGAGGCGAGTGGCGGCCTGGAGCCCGAGACCTCGACGACCTATGAATTCGGCTGGCGCTACAACAACGCGAACCTGCAGGCCGTGGCGGCGATCTACTATGTCGAGTTCAAGGACCGGCTGCTGGTCAACACGATCGGCTCCGGCATCGTCGGCAACCCGACGATCCTGCAGAACGTGGGTGACGTCGAGACCAAAGGTGCGGAATTGGGCGCTCAATGGGAGTTTGCGGAAAACTTCAGCTGGTATAACTCGGTGAGCTATAACGACTCGGAATACCAGGACGACGTCATCCGGATCGATATTGTCGCAGGACTCCCGGTTGAGACGGTCATTCCCACCGGCGGCAAGACGGTGACCGATACACCGAAGGAGCTGTTCAAGTCGGAACTCAGCTACGACAATAGCGTGTTATTCGGGACGCTCGGGCTCGATTACACCGGCAAGCGTTACTTCACATATACAAACAGCATTTGTGATCCGAGAACTGGCCCGGCGTTTCCGACACCCTGCTCTCCCGACGGTAAAGGCTCGGTCGACTCCTCTACTATTTTCAACTTGAGCGTCGGCTACCGGCTCAAGAATATCGGCTTCGAAGGCCTGACGATCCAGGCCAACGTGACGAACCTCTTCGACGAGGAATATGTCTCGACGATCGGTTCGAATGGCTTTGTCAATTTCGGTGATGCTCAGACGCTCCTGGTGGGTGCGCCATTGCAGTGGTTCGTGTCGCTGAACGGCCAGTTCTGATTTGATCGACCTGCGCTCCACCCGGGCGGACTCAATGCAGTGCGCCCGGGTGAAGTCCACACTGTGCCACTGCGCCCGTAATAAAGTTACCCTTTGATTGGCCGCCGAGAGTAGCTTGTTCAGGGGCAGGACCATGTTTGTTTGCAGCAGGCAAGTGTCAAAAAAGGAAGATGTGCAGTTAATGCACATGTCACATTAGCGTATTAGTTTGGCAACACTTGCGGGAGACGGAGGCGGCAGGGTATGTCACCTCTTTTTTTTGGTTAGTTTCAGCAGGTTTTCCTCAGGCTTTCATTGGAGAAGAAGCAATGAAGTGTTCAAGCGGACTGATAATGATGCTGTGTGTGTGGTCGCTGTCTGCCACCGCGGCAGACAACGTGGTGTTGATTACCCTGGATGGCTTGCGCTGGCAGGAGGTGTTCCGCGGAATGGATGCTGATTTGGCTGCCCATGAGGACTATTCTTCCCAAAGCGAGCACATCATGGAACTGTTCTGGCGGGATACTGCCGACGAGCGAGCCCGAACTCTGATGCCGTTCCTTCATGACACGGTATTCCGCCGGGGAACCTACGCGGGAAATCGGGATGCCGCGTCCTGCGCCCGGGTGTCCAATCCCTGGTACTTCTCCTATCCCGGCTATAGCGAGATTCTGACCGGAGTCGTGAATCCGGTGATCAATTCCAACGGCAAGATACCCAACCCGGAGAAGACCTTTCTGGAGTTATTGCAGGTCAACAGCGAGTTCGAAGGGCGATCTGCGGCGTTCGCGTCCTGGGATGTGTTCCCCTATATTTTCAATGTGCAGCGCAGCGGTCTGATGGTGAATGCCTTTGACAAGGCTGCCGAGCCACTGACTGAGGAAGAGCAGCTGCTCAACCGTGTCATGGATGATATGCCACCGCGCTGGCCGACGGTCCGCAATGATGTGTTCACGCATTATTTTGCCCGCAATTGGCTGCAACAGAAGCAACCCCGGGTGCTCTTCATCAGTTATGGTGAGACTGACGATTTCGCCCATGAAGGTCTTTACGACGAATATGTACTGGCAGCCCATCGAACGGATCGCTTCATCGCAGAAATCTGGACCCAGATCCAATCCCTGCCGAAGTATCGGGACAACACGGTATTGTTCATCACAGTGGATCACGGTCGCGGCGAAGAGCCGATCGAGACCTGGCTGCATCATGCCAGCAAGGAATCCCTGAGTGGTCATATGCAATCCCTGGCCCGGTATGAAGAAGGAATAGTGGGCTCGGAAGCCGTGTGGATGGCAGCCATGGGGCCCGGTGTCCCCGCTGCTGGCCTGCTGACAACCGGGGATGAATGTCTGACGTCCAACCGTATTGCCGCCACCTTGTTGCAGTTGCTGGGCGAGGACTATCGGGAATATAACCCGGCCATGGGTCAGCCTATCGGAGAATTCCTTCAATGAGATCACTACTGATTCTGATAGCTGCCTTGCTTCCCCTGTGGGTGCAGGCGCAAGACATTTCCCGCATCGCCTTTGGCTCCTGCGGGCACCAGGACAAACCGCAACCAATCTGGACCCCGGTGCTGGCAGACCGGCCGGACCTGTTCGTCTTTCTCGGTGACAATGTCTACGCCGACACCGATGAACCAGCAGAGCTGCAGGCCAGTTACGACAAGCTCATGACCATTCCCGGCTACCGCGAGTTACGGGAGCAGGTGCCAGTGATCGCCACCTGGGATGATCATGATTACGGGCAGGACGATATCGGGCGGGATTATGTGGCCAAGGAGGCGTCCCGGCGAATCATGCTGGATTTCTTCGGTGAGCCGGCACAATCAGAGCGACGCACGCGCAGTGATGGTATTTATACTTCTTATCTGTATGGCAATCCCGGTCGCCGGGTGCAGATCATCCTGCTGGATCTGCGCTGGAACCGCTCGGAATTGATTGAAGTGACGGATCCCCAACGCCGGGCCTGGCGGGATCAGCAGCAAATGGGCCCATACGAAGCGTCACTGTCCAGCACGGCAACGTTGATGGGAGCAGAGCAGTGGCGATGGCTGGAGCAGCAAATGCAGGAGGAGGCTGATATCCGAATCATCGGTTCGAGCGTCCAATTGCTGGCGGACTTCACTGGTTGGGAGACCTGGGCCAATTATCCCGCTGAGCGCCTGCGGTTTTTCAATCTGCTGGAGCGCTTTCAGCAGGAGCCGGTGGTGATCATCTCCGGCGACGTGCACTGGGCCGAACTCAGCGAAATTCGCGATCTGGACCTGGACTGGCCATTGATCGAATTGACCTCCTCCGGGCTCACGGAGGAGTGGAAGCAGATCAGCCCCAACCGTCATCGTGTGGGCGAAGCTTTCGCCGTGGCCAATTACGGATTGATCGACCTTGACTGGAGCACAACACCCCCCGGTGTGCGACTGCAGATCAAGGATGAGAGTGGGCAAACACTGATCGACCAGGCGGTAAATCATTCGATAAACAATGAGGAGTGGAGTGCCCCAGGTAAGGGGGAAGCTTCCGAGCGATGATCTGAGCACAGGAGGAAGTGGACTTCCTCAAGGCAGATATTGTTCAGGAATGGGATTGTGCTCGCCCTCACCCTGCCAGCAGATTGAAACCACCCACCAGCGTTCACCATCGTGCATGAGCTGAAAGGAATTGATGCCCCGGGCGGAAGGTTCAGGATCGTCAGCCTTGTTCCGGGATTCATAGGTGCTGAACGCGTGGGCAATCTGGCCGTATTGTTCGGTTTTCCTGTGAATTTCAATTTCATGGAATCCGTTGAGTTCCAGCTTTGGGCCGATGTTTTCGGCGTAGGACTCTGGCGTCATGATGTTCCGCTGGTAGCCGCCGTCCGTCGCGCTCACCGCGCTCAGAGTTGCACCTGGGGCAAACAAAGAATGCCAACGTTGCCAGTCCCGCTTCACACCGGCATCGCCGGATATTCCGCTCGATGAATCCCTGGTGGCAAGTGGCAAGGAAGCCTATTACTCCGTCGGGCAATGCTTTGTTTGCCATGGTGATGGCGCCATCAGCGGCGGCATGGTGCCGGACTTGCGCTATGCCACCCCGGAAACCCATCGTATCTGGAACGAGATTGTGCTGGATGGCGCCTATGCGCCACTCGGCATGCCCGGTTTTGGTGAAAAGCTGACCGAACAGCAGGCCACAGCCATCCAGATGTATGTGCTCAGCCGCGCTGCAGCCGAACGTCAATTGCGGCAGCAAATTCCGCAGGATCAGGATTCAAGAATGGGAAAGGATGACAGGCACGGGTTGCCGGTGGGTTCCAGATGAATGCTTAATGGCTCTCGGGCCGGCCAACTGGCAGTACGAGTCTTGAAGGGTAGCTTTCACTGTGATGAATTGTGATCGTTGCCGGCTGGGAAACCTTCGAAGTGATCTCTGATTCACCGGTCTGCAAATTACTCGACAAGTGTGGCGCGAAAGATCCGGAGATCTGCACGCGAATTTTGTGCCCGGCAGCAAAGCGGTTGCTGGTCACCAGCCCGGGCAGGCTGAGTGCGTATATTTTCCCCGGTTCAAGTAGCTGCTGGCCTTGGTTCATGTCTCGATAGCTGACCCTCAGCACATCGGCACCAGGGCTCATCAGGTTGTAAGCTCGGCCATCCGGGTACACATCGAGCAACTTCACCCACAGATCCAGATCGCGGCAATCACAGGATACGAATAGCTCTGTTTCGATAGCGCCGCTAACTTCCGTATCCTTGGTCAGTGGAGCAGTCTCAAAAACCAGGACATCCGGCCTGTCAGCCAGGGATTGGTAGTCATGGGGACCGAAAGCGGAGTAGGGATCTGTAACCGGCTTTGAGGGATCAGAAACGAAGCTGCTTTCATTCAGACCCTTTGCTGGCGATGCAACCAGTTGCAGGCCGGATTGCTGCCCGGATTGCTCATTGGCCTGCAGAAAAAGTGTTTCAGTCGAACGATCCCGATGCGGCCACTCCGACTGCTCACGCCACTGGTTCTCTCCCATGACGAACTGTCTCACCCGTGGTGAACGAGAGAAGCTGTTGTCCCTATCCTTAAGATAGTGATCAAAGAAATCCAGGATGAGCGCGTCATAGTCGATGGCCGCTGGTGGGCCGAAATCCAGATCACCGATCTCACGGGTCATGGTGGACCCGTGTACCCATGGACCCATAACTAGGTGGGCCCGCGGATCGGCCTGGCCTGCTCTGGCGGCGATTAAACCCTTGAAATTGGTAATGGCCCCTTCAGGGCCATAGGCTTCGTCATGCCAACCGCTCAGATTGAGTACTGCTGCATTGACCCGGTTGTAGTGACCACGGATTTCCGCCCAGTCCCACCAGGGGTCCTCCGGTGGATGGTTCAGCCACTCGAAGTAATACGGTGCTTCCTCACGAAGATAGGGGAGGTCTGCCAAGGGTAAAAAGGAGAGGTATGCCTGGGATTGCCCTGGCCATGCGGCACTGGCTTCTGCTTCATCACGCGTTCCCGACAGGTCCAGCCGTACCCGGGAGTCCGGGGCAATATTGACGTATATCCAGGGCAGCCAGGACCGGTCAAACACTCCGTTCATGTAAAAAAAGTTTCGCGGACTGGAAAATGTCATCGCGGGTACCATCGCCTCCAGATGAGGCGGCGAACGAAGCGCGGCCAACCACTGCACCGCACCTGGATAGGACAGGCCGTAAGTGCCCACTCTGCCGTTGGACCAGGACTGTCTGGCGGCCCATTCAATGGTGTCATAGCCGTCCTGTCCCTCATTCTGGTAGGGTTCAAACAGTCCCTTCGAAGCATAGCGTCCCCGAACATCCTGCAGTATCACTGCGTAGCCTCGCTTCACAGCTTTGAGGTGAGTGGCGTCATGGTCCCCAGTCAGGTGTTTGCCGTAAGGCGTGCGATAAACCAGCACGGGCACGGGTTCCGAAGAATTTGGCCGGAACACGTCAGCCATTAGCTGCGTGCCATCGCTCATCGTAACCGGCACATTTTTCTCAACAATGATTTCCGGGCTCAGCGGGTTTGCAGACTTCAAGCCGACCTGGTCCGGCAAGGCCGGGTTGGTCCAGAGCAAGGCCGAAACCAACAGCCAGCCTGGAAAGGATGATCCCCTGAAATTGAAGGTAAAATTGAAGACACCCATGAAGTTTCCCATGCAGTTTCCGATGAAGTTTCCCAAGAAGTATCCCATGAAGCATCCGGCGCCACCGGCTAGCCGGTTATTGCGGATTTCAGCAATATGAAGAAATCATTCAACCAAGAGCCCTGACGCGGGTTAGCGATTAAACCCTTTGGCCACTATATAAACTTCGCGCGAACGCGCTCTCGAAGCATCGGGTTTGCGAATGTCCACTTTATCAAACGTTGTACGAACATCTTTAAAGTACTCGTCATAGCCTTGGCCATGAAACGCCTTGGCAACTGGCAGAAACCGAAAGCGCATTGATGAATCTGCCGGTGCCGCTGCGCCCGGAGGATGTTGATGCAGGCCCGGTCCTCGCGCAACTTCAGGTACCCCTGGTCATACAGCACGCAGTAGATGACCCATCCACGCCTGCCAGCGCTTCTGTTGCCATCGATGCGGCCCTGACGGAAGCCGGACTACCCCATGAGTTGCACCTTTACGAAGGACCCGATCACTTGTTCACGGGCAAGGATCTTGAGCTGGCCCTGGGTCGTGATCTGCAGTATTTCAGGCAGCGGATGCAGGTGGAAACGCCTCAGCTATCAAACGGTGTCATTAGCAGGTGTACCAGATATGCCGGTTGTTACCCCGTTGGATCGGCCGATGATGGCAGTGTAAATCGCTCGCAAGGCTGGGCCAACCTATCAGAGATCAAGATAACCTGAAAGGAGGGCTATTTCACAAGACTCGCGACAAGTGCCAAGCCAATTTCTGACGCAGTATCGAGACAATCTGCGGCAGACAAATCGCTCGACACACCCAAGCATGATTGGAGCCATCACTCCGGTCATGATCAATGCACCTTGCGTCCACGCTTGCCGCTTCGCCCACCTTCCAACGACATCGCCCAGAACGGACTGTCCTGTACTCCATCATTTCCGCGCACTACCCGCGCTTTGTGCAGGAGATCGAAGGGTCGGGCGGTCATCTGCCGCAGTTCGTTCGCCAGGAATTCGAGGACTATCTGAAGTGCGGCCTGCTGGGCGCGCTGGCGGCCCGCGTGCGGGCGGCGACGCACGTGCACTGGGCGATGGACCTGTACCCGGACGTGCTGGACGCGCACGGTATGGGCGGAGGCATGCAGATGCCGCTGCGGGCGCAGGCGCGCAGGCAGATGAGCGCCACGCGGCTCGTGATCGCGCCGTCCGCCGACATGG
>JANOGQ010000021.1:0-6801 GCA_031406105.1 Lysobacterales bacterium
CTGATGTGCTGGCAGCGTTTCTGCCATTGAACCTGATGGCGGCCTGGGTGCTGTTGCGAGCTGCAGTTAAGAACAGTGGCGAGAAGTCCGACAGCGGAACCTGGCAGTCATCTGCCGTTAAAACTGCCTAATCACCCAACGCCGCCAGCAGATCTGCCTGTTGCTCCTGTGTCAGTGGGTCAACCAGTAAGTCCAGATTGCCGTTCAGAATTTCGTCCAGCTTGTAGAGTGTCAAATTGATGCGGTGATCGCTGATCCGACCCTGCGGATAGTTGTAGGTGCGCACCCGTTGCGAGCGATCGCCACTGCCAACCTGCAGCCGACGTGCGTCAGCCGTCTCCTTTGCCTGCTTTGATTGCTCCAGCTCCAGAAGCCGTGCTTTGAGCAAGGACAGCGCTCGGGCTTTGTTCTTGTGCTGCGAGCGTTCGTCCTGGCATTCAATGACGATGCCGCTGGGGAAGTGGGTAACTCGAATGGCTGAGTCCGTTTTGTTGATGTGTTGGCCACCGGCTCCGGAAGCCCTGAAGGTGTCAATCCGCATGTCCGCAGGATTCAGGTCGATTGCTTCTATGTCTTCAGCTTCAGGCAATATTGCAACCGTGCAGGCTGAGGTATGAATGCGACCCTGTGATTCGGTTTCAGGTACTCGTTGCACCCGGTGGGTGCCGGACTCGAATTTCATGCGGGAGAAAGCGCCATTACCTTCAACCAAAACGATGATTTCCTTGAATCCCCCATGCTCGCCATGGCTGATGCTGATGGGCTCGGTTTTCCAGCCCTGTCGTTCGGCATACTTCTGATACATTCGAAAAAGATCACCGGCAAATATTGCCGCTTCATCACCACCTGTGCCGGCACGAATTTCCAGAAAAATATTGCGTTGGTCATTGGGATCAACAGGTAACAACAGCAGCTGAATTTGTTGTTCCAGATCTTCTGCCAGACTTTCGTTGAGCCGAACATCTTCACCCGCCATGCGGCGCATTTCCGGGTCAGGCTCGGCCAGTAACTGCCTGGCTTCCTCAATTGAGTGCTCAGCATCCTGCCAGGCTTTCCACGCCAGTACTACTGGTTCGATCTGGGCATACTCGCGCGACAAACTCCTGAATCGATCGGGGTCAGAAAAAGCCTCTGGCTGGGCCAGCAACAAGGCAATTTCCTCGTAGCGATCAGCAACATGACTGAGCCTCTGGTGTATGGACGTCTTCAAGAATCTTCATCCGTAATTTCAGCTTTGCCAAACAGGTGCTCGGCAGCTCGCAGGATCACATAGTCCTGTTCCTCAGCCGCCTGTCGCAATTTGAGGCTGGGCTGATGCAAAATGCGATTGGTCAGAGTGCTGGCCAGTTGCGCCAGGACGTCAGCAGCATCCTGCCCGGCATCCAGCCGCTTTTGTGCCCATTGCACCAATTCAAACTCATGCCCATGAGCTTGCTGCCGAATCTTTTCCAGCGAGCGAGCTGCCCGCAATCCGGACAGCCACCGCATAAAGCTATTGGCTGCCTGGTCTACGTCGCCACTGGCTGAATCTGCCGCCAGTACTCGTTGTTGTTGATTTTCGTCAACTACCTGTTGCAGGTCATCAATCGTATAAAGGTAAACGTCGTCCAGCTCAGCGCTGGCAGGGTCTATATCCCTGGGAACAGCGATGTCCACCAGGAACATCGGTCGGTAGCGACGCTTTCTCAAGGCCAGCCGGATATCTTCACGACTGATGATCTGAACCGGGCTGGCAGTGGAACTGATCAGGATATCCGCCCGTGGCAATACTTCGTGCAAATATTCCAGTCCAGTAGCCTTGGCACCCAATTCATCCGCCAACTGCTGTGCCTTTTCAAGGCTGCGGTTGACGATTTCAATGTTTGCTATTCCCTGCTCCCGCAAATGCTTACCACATAACTGGATCATATCGCCGGCGCCAAGCAGCACCACGTTTTGATCTGTAAGCTTGCCGAAAATCTGTCTTGCCAGCACTACTGCCGTGTAGGCAACAGAGATGGAATGATTGCCTATGCCACTCGAGTTGCGAATCTCCCTGGCGGTGGCAAAGGTGTGCTGGAACAAGCGATCAAGTACTTTGGCGACACCTCCTGAATCCCGGCTGGCTTGCCAGGCCACTTTAAGTTGCCCCAGTATCTGCGGCTCTCCGAGCACCAGTGAATCCAAACCGCCAGCTACCCGAATCAGGTGCCGCACTGCCTCCAGTCCTTCGTGGTAATAAAAATGCGAGCGCAAAGCAGCAGTTTCGGGTAATTCTGCAGAGTGCAGCCAATTCATCAGTTCGCCTTGAACATCGCGTGCGGCCAGACAATAAACTTCGGTACGATTACAGGTGCCCAGCACTACGGCTTCTTCAATACCGTCAATTCCCATCAATTGCTGCACACGCAGGCCATAATCATCCGGATTAATGGCGACTTTCTCCCGGACATCGACGGGTGCGGTGTGGTGACTGATTCCAAGAATTAATAAAGGCATGGGGCTAGTGGCTTTGGGCTGTTCCAGGATTCTGCTTAGTGGCTGAACTCAATTCAACAATCTGCGTCAAAAACCGGCAATTGGCTTCACAATAACCGCAGCTGTGAAAAATGGAGATTGGTTAGGTGCTGTCAAGCAGGTATCCTGTGTTTTCAGATTATTAAGGTATTGTTTCATGATTCGCTTTCGATTTGTTCTGCTGATCCTGCTTTATCCCTTGTTCTCATGTGCGGCTAATCCCGAGCAAGCGCCTGAGAGCGGCGCTGAAGCCACGGATTCGCCTGTGTCGCAATCAATTTCTGAATCTGATTCCATTCCGGCAGACGGGGCGGATTCAGATGAGGAAGTGATGTTCCGTGTCATGGCAGCTGAAATGCGTGGCAATGATGGGGACATGCAGGGTGCCGTGGGTGACTATCTGGCAGCTGCCATGGAGTCGGACGATCCAGCGGTTTCCATGCGGGCAACCCGGGTAGCTTTCGCCGCGCAGGCCTGGCAACAAGCCTCCATGGCTGCCGATCGCTGGGCTTTACTGGATCCGCAAAATCTCTCGGCTCATGAAGCTGCCGCCCTTTCGATGTTGGCCACTGCCGATTACGCCGGAGCTGAAATGCACTTGCAACGGATACTGGAGTTGGCACCAGACAAGGATGCTGCCTGGGGAATGATTGCCAATCTGCTAGGGCGTTCGGCCAGTCCGGAAAAGGCCGCGCGGTCGCTGCAATCCTTGTTGGAGGCAGAAGGTGAGGAAAACAACGCGGCCGGAATTTTTGCACAAAGTCAGCTGGCGGCCCGCATGGGCGATTTCGAGCAAGCATACTTGCTGGCGGTTCGGGCTGCATCGCTGGATCCAGGCCGGCAGAATTACCTGCTTTGGGCTGGCCAATTGGCCAGTCAGCAGGAAGACAAGGCTCAGGCAATCGAGTTTGTCCGCCAGGCATGGGAACTGAATCCACGGGATCATGACATCACCCTGGCCTATGCTGATTTGCTGGCGAAAAACAATCAGCCGGATAAAGCGCGCGAGCTGATGCGGGAAATGGACCAGACTCCTGATGTCCTGCTGTCCCGTATCCTGTTTGAGCTGTCTGCTGAGAATAAACCCGCTGCTTTGTCGATATACGAAGAATTCAAACTCCTGGAATTTGAAGACAGCAATGAGAAGTCGTTTTACCTGGGTCAATCTGCTGATGCTTTGGGTTTACCGCAAGATGCCATTAAGAATTTTGCCAACATCATGCGAGGCAAGTATTTTCTGGCTGCCGCAGCCAGAACCGCTGAGCTACAGGCGCAAATGGGCGATTTGGAAGGCGCACGCAAGACCCTCGCGGTGCTCCGGCGTCAACCCGACGATACCGTCATTGAGCAATCCTGGTTAACTGAAGCCCAGTTGTTGCAACAGGCAGGACTGCCGGAAGAAGCTATCGCCGTGCTGAACGCAGCACTGCAGCAATTCAATCAGTCAGTGTCCCTGCGTTATTCCCGGGCATTGCTTGCCGCTGAGCAAGGCAACATTGAACTGGCGGAATCAGACCTTTTGTTTGTACTTTCGCAGGATTCGGAAAACGCCCCGGCTCTCAATGCGCTGGGCTACACCCTTGCGGATCAAACTGACCGGCTGGACGAGGCAGAGGACCTGATACGCCGGGCTTACGAATTGTTGCCGGAAGATCCGGCCATAATCGACAGCATGGGGTGGGTCGCGTTCAAGCATGGCCGCTTGGAAGAAGCAGAAGCCTACTTACGTCAGGCACTGAGCATCGATGACAATCCCGAAATCGCCGCACACCTGGGTGAAGTCTTGTGGGAAATGGACCGGAAGGACGAGGCCAGGTCTGTCTGGAATTCAGCTTTGGAAGCCGATCAGGACAACAAAGTGTTGAACCAGACCCTGGAACGTATCCAGCCTTGAAGCATGCTTTGGATTCAGCTGCGCGACGCGCTGCGGTTTTCTTGACGCTTGCCTTTTTGCTGTCCGCATGTGCGGCCCAGTCAACCCGAATCGCTGGAATTGAAGCTGAGAGGGCCTATCAGCAGCGCTACGATTTTCTGGTCGCGCTGGACGATTGGAGCCTCACAGGGCGCCTTGCAGCCAGTAACAGCAAGGATGGTGGCAGCGGTTCATTGAGCTGGCAGAACAGCAATGAGGCGACCCATATGTCGTTTCGCGGATCCATGGGCAAGGGCGCCTGGGAGCTCCAGGCCGCAGAGGGTTTAGCGAATTTGCGCTTTGCAGATGGCCGGCAATATTCGGCTTCAAGCATCAGTAAATTGGTCACAAACCATATGAAATCGGACGTGCCGGTGGAGGCGCTCTCCTGGTGGGTGTTGGGATTGGCATGGTCAAACACCTGGGACGAGCGGCAGCTGGATGCTGCCGGCAGATTGATCAGCCTGAGACAATTGGGTTGGGACGTGAATTTCAGCGGCTACAAGCTGGAAGACCAAGTATGGCTGCCAGGCAAACTGGTGGCACGCAAACAGGATCAAACGGTCAAATTGGCCATCAGCGATTGGTCGCTGCAGCCATGATCGGCAAGGCCGGACTGAAGTTTTTGACGTGAAGTGGCCGGCCCCAGCCAAACTCAACCTTTTCCTGCACGTTTGTGGTCAGCGCCCGGATGGTTATCACGAACTGCAAACGCTGTTCCAGTTGATCGATTTTTGTGATCAGCTGGAATTTGAAATCACCGTCGATGGCATTATCAGACGTATCGAAGGGCCACCCGGTATCCCTGCAGAAAATGACCTGGTTATTCGGGCCGCGCGCCTGTTGCAAGCTTCGTCCGGTGTTTCAAAGGGCGCTTTGATAAAGCTCAACAAGATAATTCCAGTCGGCGCCGGCCTGGGCGGTGGTAGTTCCGATGCTGCCACCACACTACTGGTGCTCAATCACTTGTGGCGCTGCAATCTGTCGATAGGGCAGTTGGCCGAGTTGGGCTTGTCGCTAGGTGCCGATGTTCCACTTTTCGTTCGCGGTAATAGTGCTTTTGCCAGCGGCATAGGTGAGCAGCTGGAGGCCGTGGAATTGGGTGAACGACACTACGTTCTGGTGCTGCTGCCACTGCATGTCAGCACAGCTGAAGTTTTCCGTCATCCACAGCTGCAGCGTGATTGTGCGGCCCTGAGTATCAAAGACGCAATGGCCGGTAAAGGTCACAATGTGTGTGAAAAAGTGGTCAGGAGTATGTATGCGGAAATGGCTGGTGCGTTGGATGATCTGGCTCCTTACAGCCCCGCACGCATGACGGGAACGGGCAGCTGCATCTTTTTGGAAATGCCGGATGCCGATACCGCAATGAAGACTACAATCCAATTAGATTCTCTATATAATGTGCGCGCTGTACGCGGGTTGGACAAATCTCCGGTGCATGAATTGCTCCGAAAAAGCTATGGGTACTAGTCGCGGCTGGCTATCTGCTGGGACGTCGCCAAGTTGGTAAGGCACGGGGTTTTGATCCCCGCATTCGCAGGTTCGAGTCCTGCCGTCCCAGCCAATTTTCATCACATTCAAATCTGCATGGTTTGGATTATGGGTCGGATCTCACTGCCAGCAAGCGGCAGTCAGAGTAGCTCGAGCGACTCATCCGCAGGAGGGAACTGGTGGCCGCACCAACGTTGATGATTTTTTCTGGCAATGCCAATCTCGAACTGGCAAGCAATATTGCCCATGAATTGAATGTGTCGATGGGCAAGGCCATCGTGGGGCGCTTCAGTGATGGTGAGGTGATGGTCGAGGTCATGGAAAACGTTCGTGGCCGTGACACCTATGTAATTCAGCCTACCTGTGCGCCGACTGCCGATAACTTCATGGAATTGCTGGTCATGATTGATGCGCTGAAACGTGCATCAGCATCCCGCGTCACCGCCGTTATTCCCTATTTTGGTTACGCCCGGCAGGATCGCCGTCCACGCTCTGCGCGGGTGCCAATAACAGCCAAGGTAGCAGCCAAGATGATTTCCGCTGTGGGTACTGATCGTGTGGTAACGATTGATTTGCATGCTGATCAGATTCAGGGGTTTTTTGATATTCCGGTCGACAATGTTTATGCATCACCGCTGACACTGGCGGATATCTGGCAGCGTCAGGCAGCGTATGAAATCATAGTGGTGTCTCCCGATGTGGGTGGGGTAGTGCGAGCCAGGGCCATTGCCAAGCGTCTTGATGCGGAGCTCGCTATCATTGACAAACGCCGGCCACGCGCCAACGTTGCGACCGTCATGAATATTATTGGTGATGTGCGCAACAAATGCTGTGTGCTGGTTGACGACATGGTGGACACCGCTGGCACGCTGGTGAAGGCCGCACAGGTGCTGAAGGAA
>JANOGQ010000022.1:0-2928 GCA_031406105.1 Lysobacterales bacterium
TTCGCCAGCTGACAGTTGCCCTGGTTCTTTTGTTGATCACAGTGATCAATATCGTTGGTGTGAAACACGCCATGCTGGCCATCTTCACCTTTACTTTGCTGAAATTGATGCCGCTGGCGCTGCTGATCCTGTTGGGGCTCACCAAGCTGAATCCGGAAGTCTTTTCAGCAGCCGGGCTTCCCACTTTTGATGGAATTGGCGAAACCATATTGGTACTGATGTACGCCTTTGTGGGCTTCGAGAGTACCGGTGTACCGGCCGGTGAAGCGCGTAATCCGCGGCGTGATATTCCCCGTGCTCTGGTGCAAAGCGTAGCCCTGGTTGCGATTATTTATGTGCTGATTCAGTTGGTCTCGATTTCGGTTGCGCCCGACATCGGCAGCAGCAAAACGCCGCTGATCGAGGTCTCGCAAATTCTGATGGGCCCCTGGGGTGCTGTATTGATCGGCGTCGGCGCTGTCTTCTCCATCATCGGCAATGTGTCTTCCATGATGGTGTCCGGCCCGCGCATGGTCTACGCCATGGGCCGAGCTCAGGTACTGCCAGGTTGGTTCGGGGCAGTTCATGCGGGTTTTGGTACGCCGGCCAATGCCATTGCCTTCGCCGGCCTGCTGAGCATAGTCCTGGCACTCAGTGGTGGCTTCGTCTGGCTGGCGGCCATGAGCACTGTGGTCAGACTGATTGTTTACGCGGCCTGCATACTATCCTTGCCCAAACTGCATACCGCGCTGCTACCAGGTCAACAGCCGTTCCACTTGCCCGGTGGATTTTTCATTCCCTTCCTGGGGCTGGTCATCAGCCTCTGGCTGATCTCGCAGGCCTCGGGTGACTCCTGGTTATTCACCGGCGTGTTCATGGCGTTGGGAACTGTGCTGTATTTTCTGGCCAGTCGAAATAAAGCGAGGGTGGCTGGCTGATTGCAGCAGGTTTCTTAAGAAGCTCTGATTAATTCATCCCTGAATTATCAGAGCACGCAAAACAGAAAATGTCATTTTTGTTTTGCTTCATTTTCAATAATTTGCAATCATTGAAAATGGCGGCACATCCTTATGCCGCGGAAACTCTGAATAAATCAGAGTCGCCCTAAAACTCCTCAGAAACTGGATTCGAAGTCGTCCCGGAATAGGATGTCGTCAACAGGCGGTGGCTCCTCGTAGGAGGCAATGCAACTGGGGCTGTTGGCGGCTAACCGGCTTTCCAGCAGGGTTTGAACCCGGGGGTGAAACTCGGAATTGCTGGTGCCGCAAGCTGCTCCGCCGCTGCCTGCTGAAACGTGACAGTAGCTCATGATGGTGCCCTTGCCACCGGCCGGGCAGGAAACACTGCCGCTGTAGCAACCGCTTTCTCCTCCGTAGCACTGGTCAATAACCGGGCTGTAACAATGGGTGTGTGGCGAGCCCATGTTGTGGCCCAGTTCGTGGCCGATGTAAAGGGCCGTGTTGGCAGCCGTACGGCTAACGCCCATGGCATTGAAACTGTAACTGCCCACGGTACGGTTTCCGTAAGTTGTGCCCTTTTTGCAGTAATTGTCCAGCCAGGCGATGCCTGAGTATTGGTATTGAGTCACTCCGCGGCCGCTGAACATGGCAGCGAAGTCCCGGTCTGTGGATGCCAGATTCAAACGCCAATAGGTAGCGAATTCGTTCATCTGATCCGAAGCGCCGCTTGCAATGGTGTAGGGGTCAGGTAGGGTTCGCAGTATCACCTCACCAATCAGCAAGTGGGTTTCCACATCACGCTCATAAAATAAGTTCATGGCCAGAAATGCATCCGTGATCCAGGTCATGGCCGTGGCCGGGTTATTGCCTCTGTGGGCCATCCATTCGTTGTCGGTATCCACCGCAACAACGGCTTGATAATTGATGATCGAACCACTGGCTGCAGCGCTGAGACTTTCGGGCATGGGCTGGGTCAGGTATTCGATGGATTCCGGCGGCTGCTCGTCCAGCTCCATCGCACAGCTGTTGATCTCTTCAGGGTTTTGTGGAATGGCCTGCAATTCAATATTCCCATCCAACTGGCCCTGCAAGCTCATTTTCGAGGTGTTCTTCACCGCAAAGCCACTGATTTCACCGCTGTTTACATCCACTGCCAGACCCACACCGGTGCTGCTGTTGGTGGCAATGAAAAATTGCCGTGCATCCTGTTGCCATTCCTTCGCACCGTCAGCACCGAGCAGCATGATCCGCGCGCCCGGCGCGAACAGATCAATACGGCGGAACTGCAGCGGTTCCGCTGCGGGTTGTGGATCAAGATGTTGTTGCAGCCTGGGCAGCTTAACGCGATCACCCATGCGGGCCTTGCGAAGGGATCGACTTTCCTCAGGGCTGATAGCCACAGTACCGGCAGCGATACCCCGTTCTTCGGGGGCAAAGGCCGCCAGTGATTCCAAAGGCGGGATTTTTTTGCCCAGCAGGTCTGAATCCTGGGCAGCCTGTGAAGGGGCCAATTGTAAAAGCAGCAAGATGACAAACGCAGCTGATGAAATCCGTTTCATTCAGTTTTTCCTTTAAAACCAAAGCTCACGGCAGACTTCAGCCGCGACGATAGGAAGATTAAGCCCGTCACACCTCTCAAAGTCAACGGCTTCGAGGGTAGAGCCAAGGGCGCCCAGGCCTGATATTTGCCCGAGCGGTACAAATCAGGTAGTGAGCGGTCAGTCGAATGGGAGTCCGGGCCGGGCAAGACCTATATACTTAGCCTCAGATACGCAGTCATCGGTTGTCAGCTTTGACAACCCGGCCGTTGCAGGATTGAAGCGGCTATTTCCCGATTCCACGGATGGTAAATCAACAGGGGCCAGTATGCTCTCAGGTTGCTTTATATATCCGCTTCGGAGTGATGTCTGAGAGTACGTCATCAATGCTTCCGCCACTCGGAGCAAGGAAATCGGCATCAGAGTCACGGCGGAAATCACAGTCATCGTCG
>JANOGQ010000046.1:0-5692 GCA_031406105.1 Lysobacterales bacterium
ACTTCGGCAGGCAGGTGCCGTTTTTGTCGAGGAACTGGATGAGGTTCCCGATAACGCCACGGTAATTTTCAGTGCCCACGGTGTATCGAAATCTGTACGCAATGCCGGCAAGAAACGTGGACTCAAGGTTTTTGATGCAACCTGCCCACTGGTAACCAAAGTTCATATGGAAGTAGCCCGGCATTGTAAATCGGGTAAAGATGTCGTGCTGATTGGTCATGCCGGTCATCCCGAAGTTGAGGGCACCTTGGGCCAGTGGCTGGAGCAGCCGCCTTGTGGCAATCGCATCTACCTGGTTGAAACACCTGAAGATGTGGAAGTTTTGCAGCCTGAACATCCGGCAGACATAGCGCTTGTTACGCAAACCACCCTGTCAGTTGACGATACTCTGGCTGTGATCAGGGCATTGCAGCGACGATTTCCGCAAATCCATAGTCCTCGCCATGATGATATTTGTTATGCCACACAGAATCGCCAGGATGCGGTGAAAGAATTGAGTAAGCAGGTTGACTTGTTACTGGTTGTGGGTTCAGTCAACAGCTCCAATTCGAATCGATTGCGTGAACTGGCAGAGAAACGTGGCGTTCCGGCGTTCTTGATCGACGGTGCTGAAGATATCCGTGCTGAATGGCTGAGTGGAATCGAAACCATAGGCGTTACTGCTGGCGCATCGGCACCGGAAAGCCTGGTGCAGGAAGTGATAGCAAGCTTGCAAAGCAAGGGCGGCAAGCGAGTTAAGGAATTATCCGGAATTCATGAAAACATGGAGTTTGCCTTGCCCCGGGAATTGCGTGTTCGGCTGATCAGTAATTCCTGAAGTGCTGTGCATGCTCGTTGAGCTGCGAATCTGATTCAAGGCATAAGCCTTGAACAGAGAAATTGCTCTTTCCCAGATAAAGGCCACTGGCGATCATCGCCCTTCCCAACATTTTCTTTGCAATTCTTCAGCGCCGCCTATGCTGCGCCAGCCCGATTGATCCAGTAATAACTCTCCGCATACATCCTGTAACTGTGCTCCCAGTGGTGTTGCGATAACAGTAAATATTGTTGTGCCAGCTGCGTCTTCGGGTTCCATCCGAAAACGGTAGGGGCCGGCTGTATCGCCGGGAATGCAGCTTCGAGTGTCGTAACGGAACCTGGCGGCATAAATGTTCTGTTGGCAGCTTGCAGCTGCCAGCAATGCGTCGATGGCGACGACTCGCTGGCTTCTTTGCACATACTGTTGATAGCTGGGTACTGCCATAGCTACCAGGACCGTTATCAGCAGCAAGACCAGCATCAGCTCAAGCAGGGTGAAGCCACTGAATCCATTGACCTGTCGATGTGGCGTAGTGTGGCGACCGAAATGCAGTAAATGAATGATCATCGTCTTTCCCTGAAAGCCATACGGCCACAGTCAAACCATGGCCTGAAGGTGCCGCAACTGATTCCGGCTGCATCGGGTTCGTCTGAGTTGTCCGGCCAGGGCCGGGCAATGATGGACTCCATGACATGTGTGCTGTGATCTGCCAGGCCCGTGCCTCTGCCGAGGATTCGGTAATAGGCCACGCCGCTGATCGATGGTGCTTCAAGTGGAGGGTTCAGGCCGGCAGCAGCCTGATATTCAACTTCCTCAAGCACAAATCGTGGCGGCTGACGGCCTGGCAGGGTCCACTCGGCTTCATTTAAGTTCGTGCCGGTTTCTGAGCCCACAACTGATGCTGAATCAATTCCCCATTGCAGCCACCAGTCATCTGGCAGGAATTCAGGATGCTCCGGCAATGTTCCTGAGTCATGTATGACTCCGGGCAGAAATGCCCCAAAGCAATCCGACCAGCAATTTTCCGCACGCGACTCATTGGATAAGCCAAACAAGAATTTCTCGCCCTCAGCCACAGCAGTCAGCGCGGCCAGTCGAGCCAGTTCGCCGTCTGAATGATTGGCCGCCATCATTCGCTGTTGCAGCATGCTGCTGGCAGCTAGCACGGCCAGCAGGCTCAAGCCTGCCAGCATTGCCAGGCTGAGTAGTAGCACCATTCCCCGCGCTTTTGGCCTGCTGATGCATTCACCAGGTTCTCGCGCAGTACCTGATTTGACAAATTGCGCTTTCATGGCCACATGCGATTGATCGGGACTGTAAAGCTGTAGACCCGGCGCAAGCGTCCATCCGCGGGGGCTGTGTAGCTGTAATCCAGCACCTGAAAAACTTGCGCTTGCTGCGTGCTGATACTTTCCCGGCTGCTGTTCAGTATGCCAAATCGAACGGCGCGCACCTGTTCAGGACTGGTCCACTGACCTGCACGCAGCCAGGAATCTATCTGTCCGTCCTCATCGGAATCGGTAGCATACAAAGCCTGGAAAACTTCTACCTGGGGAATGGTTCCCTGGCGATTAATCTGTGTGATCATTTCGGCGACGTTGCGACCATAGCGGCAGCTGTTCACCAGATTGCCATTGCTCATCTCAAGGATCGACTCCTTCAGATAGAAACGCGGCTGCCCGGCGATGTCGCGGTCTGTGTTTGGGGCTCCAAAGCAGTTTTGCCCGGACCAGTGGCGTGACACCAGCCGGTCGCCGTGGGAGCTACTGCCATCCACAGAATCCGCCATCAGGCCGATGGGCGTGGCTTCATGCAGCCATGGCTGCGGATGATAAGCACTGGCTGCGATTTCAGCAGACACAAGGTCAGCAAAATATCGACCGTTTTCCTGCAACTCTGCCAGACCTTCCTGCAGCCTGAAGCTGCCACGCGCCGCCATGGCCATCTGTATCAGTACCAGAGTCAACATTGAGCTGAGTGCCATGGCGACCAGCAGTTCCATAAGGCTCATGCCTTTGCTGGGGGATAAGTGGTTTGCGAGTTTCATATCTGCTTAAGGCTGTGGCAGAGGCAGAACCAGCCGTTGGATCTGCTGGCCCTGTTGGTCACGCGACCGCTCCTGCCAGACGATTTTGACCACAGCCGCGCCACTGCCATCACAGGACAGGTCGGTACTATCACCATCCAGCGGTGAAGAATCCAGGCAAACAACTCCATGGGCCTGTGCCATTGCTGCTTGCAGATTCTGTTGCCACTGCTGCAAATGACTCGCCGCCCATTCATCACTGGAACAGCTTGTTCCCTGTTGGCAGTTTTGCGCATCGCCCAGCGGCAAAACAAAGTGGCCCAGGGCTGCAGGATTGGCATGAATCAATTGCGCCAGTTCAGCAGCCTGCAGAGTGGCCATGCTCCTCTCCTGGGCCTGCAGCGTGCCTTGCACCGAGGCGAGCAACAGCAATGCCAGTCCGCCGGCACCTACCACCAGAATCAGCATGGCAATCATCACTTCAATCAGGGAAAAACCATTTTGAGATTGTGCATTCATCGGAAAATTGCTCATTGGTGAGTTCATGGCTTTGCGTCGGCTCAGGGCTGCGCAGTGCTATCCTCAGTGCTGTCTTCAGGGCTGTTCAGGGCCGATTTCGATGAACTCAGTGTGAGCGTAAAAGCGCCAGCTGATAATGGTAAAAATGCCTGATTTACTGTAAGAAAAAGTACATGATCCAGGCTAGTGGACTGTAACAGCCAAATCAGTAGCGCCTGGCTCGGCCTGGCGGCGCCTGGCTTGGTCTTCATTCAGCCGATAGCTAGGGCTATCGGCTTCACTCCAGACCGGCACCAGACACCACCATTCCTTCGCGATTCTGCTACCGCTTCGGCTGTTACAGCCCACTAGTGCTGTGTTGTACGAATTTGCGCTATTGCATATACTTGCGCCCCTTCCAATTGCCGGATTAGCTCAGGTGGTAGAGCGGCGCATTCGTAATGCGTAGGTCAGGTGTTCGAGTCACCTATCCGGCACCATAAATCAATGACTTACGGTGCTTTTCGGATTGGCTCAATCTACATTCCCGCCATAAATCTACAATCGTTACTCATCGCAACACTTCCAGCGGCCTCACTCGGGGCACCTCAACCACATATTCAGCAGCCTGCGCCGCCGTCTTGTGCAGGGAAAATTCCTGCGGGTTCCGGCCCGACAGCTTCGCCATGGTGATGGCCGTTCGGCGGATGTCGTGGATCCGCACGCCCTTTACATCGGCCCTCACACAGGCGCGGCCCCAGGATGAGCGGATGCCGGCGTACTTGTAGGGCTTGAACTTTTTGGTGTGGATGATGGCGGTGTCAGGCTTCAGCAGCGGCGATACGCTATCTGACTGCATATGCAGCCGCATGGCGCGATCGAGTACGCTCTTGAGGCCGTCGGTCATCTCATACAGCCCCTCAACCTGGTTCTTCGCCTGCAGCACGTACAGGCCCTCCTCACGCACCTGTGACCAGGTGAGGGCCAGCACGTCACCGACACGCAGGCCGGTGATGAAGGCCAGATCCATGAACACCGGCAGCGGGTCCAGCCCGGCCAGCCAGATGGCCCGCCATTCGGTGCGGGTGAGAATGCGCCGGCGCGCTTCGGTGGGGTGGTAGTTGATCTTCTGTGCCACGTTCTGCGTGCACCAGCCCCAGCGGATGCCGAGCTGCAGGATCTTCGACAGCACGGCCTTTTCCCGATTGGCACCATGGATGCTGCTGCGCAGGTCCATATAGCGTCCGACATCGGTTTCCCTGATCTGGGTGACGGGCGCATCGCCGAACACGCGCAGCAGGTTCTCCAGCGCGGTGTCGTAATCATCGCGCGTACGCGGTGCCAGCTTGGCCCATTGGGCGCTCTTGATGCACTCAGTTGCCAGATCGCCGAAGGTGCGGCCACGACGCTCCACCGTGGGCAGCAGCTCGGCGTATTTCTGCCAGGCTTCGTGGCGGTCGCTGCTCAGGCGCAGCCATTTGCGCGGCTTGCTGGTAGTGACGATGTAGTAAGCACCGGACTTGAAGTGCATGCCCGGCGGAAGGTGGCGATTCTGTTTGGTGCGTAGGCGGCCCATCAGGCAACGTGCGATTCGTTCATCGTCCAGCATTCGGGCTCAGGCGTGCCGCCCAGCCGCTCCAGGGCGACAGAGCGTAGCACAATGGGGTAGCCCAGGTAATCCAGGTCAAACGGCCACTGGTGATGCCGTAGCCACTCTGTCTGCATCGCCCGCACGGGTGTGCCGATGATATCTCGCAGCTCCTGGCGGGTTAGGCGGGCGAGGATCATCAGCTTTCCAGCACCTCATCAACCTTGTGCGCGATCAAACTGGTTAGCATCCACCGCGCCTCCTTCAGCATGGCCTCGGCCACTTCAGCGCGCCGCCTATACTCACGGATGGTTTGTGGGATAGCGGTAGCTTGCTCCTGCAGCCCAGCCGCATACCATCGCTCTGCCTCCAGCGCGACATACAGCTCAAGGACCAAACGGTCAACCCCAACGGGGAGGCAGTTGGCTCCGATCACACCGAAGCGTGCGTCACTCATGCGCTCAGTCATCTTGCACCTTCGGGACAAACCCGTTTTTTATCAGCCAGACAATCACCTTGTCTGGATTAAAGCTGTACACACTGCCGTGTTCGGTTTCGCTCAGCAGGTCACCTCGGGGGAAGCCTTTTGGCTTCCTCCCTTTGCGATTAAACACTAAAAACATGCCGCAAACAGACCCTTGCGCTTTTGCCTCGCAGGCATCCTTGTAAAGCTGCTCTGGCGTCATGACTGCATGTGCTCCACCCACCTATAAACCCAGACCAGCAGCGTGAGCAGCACCAGGATGGTGTAGCTGATGTGCCAGCGCCTAATCATCTTTCA
>JANOGQ010000190.1:0-4732 GCA_031406105.1 Lysobacterales bacterium
GTCGAGTGCCTGCAATGCAGGTAGCGAGGGACCGTGCCGAAGTATGTCACCACCGTGCGAAGCTTCAGTGGCGATGATGGAATCGGCCTGCACGGTCAGGGCCCGCAGATTCGCAGGAGGGCGGGTGTAAAAAGCTGACCCCTTTAGCAGACCCCTTTAGCAGACCCCTTTAGCAAAAAAAGGGCGACCCCATTGCTGATTGTTACCCCATTGCTGATTGTTTAGGTCCGACCCCATTGCTCAACTTTTCGGGGTTCTGGCAATATGGCTTTAATGCTACCTCGTATACTCCTACCTATACTTCAGTCATCGCCTACAACCGCTCTGGTTTTGCGCAAGGCGATGGCAACGGATTGGATGACGGCAACATCAGTTTCCTGGCACGCGCCTATGACCTGAGCGGCAATTTTTTGGTGCAGGCTGAGGAAGAAATGCTGTTGCGGGTCAGCCCCATCAGCGATTATCACTGCGGTACCCGAGCCGGGCCAAATATGTGTCACCAGCGCTGGGGGTACCCTGGGGCTGTGACGATTGATCCAGGTGACCACCACAGGTTCTATGCCATCGGGGCCAGTACGCGGCCGATTGGGCCGCACTCCCGTCAGGTCATGTACGCGCCATTTGGCGCACCCACATCGCCGAAATCACCATGATCCAGCCGCTTGAGCAGGTCTTCAGCGATGGTTTTGAGTAATTTGAGCAAGCTGAGCACCGCAACCGGATTATGGTAAAGGCATTGGGTTGCCTCTCGCTGTAGAATTCAGCATTCGCGCAGCGCGCTACCGGAGTATTGTCGTCCATGTACATTCACCACCTGACCGCCACACTGCTGGCAGTCATATTCCTCGCCGGATGTTCGGCGACACGCCCAATCAATGAGCGGATCACGCAAGTCGACCCCGACAGTGGCTATCGGGGAAAAGTCCTTTTCGCCAAGCGGGAGAATAACGACAAGTCCACTCTGTTCATACTGTCCTTTTCAGGCGGCGGTACGCGGGCGGCAGCTTTTTCTTACGGTGTGCTGAACGAGCTCAATCGGGTTATGATCACCGTGGATGGCCAGCAGCGACGACTGATCGACGAAGTTGACGCCATTACAGGTGTATCAGGCGGCAGTTTCACTGCGCTAGCCTATGCGCTCCACGGGGAGAACTTGTTCAGCGAGTACGAACAGCGATTCCTGAAGCGCGATGTTCAGGGGGAGTTGTTCCGCCGCACGATTAATCCCTTCAATTGGAACGAGCTGATGAGTGGCACCTACGGCCGTTCAGAGATGGCTGCCGAGTATTACGATGAGATCCTGTTTGAGAACGCGACGTTTGCCGATCTGATGACCAAGCAGGGTCCGATGGCCATTGCTACCGGCACCGATATTTCCACTGGATCGCGCCTTGCGTTCTACCAGGGTGACTTCGACTTGTTGTGTACCGATCTGGGCCCCGTGCACCTGTCGCGTGCGGCAGCGACTTCGTCTGCCGTGCCTGCTGTGCTTTCACCTGTCACGCTCACCAACTATGGCGGCACCTGCGGTCTGCCGGATCCTGTTTGGGCAGAAGACCTTCTCAGCATCGAGGAACATTTGCGGCCCGCGGGACGAACGGTGCAGCGTTACAAGGAAATGCAGGAGTTCCAGGATGGCGCCAACCGTCCTTTCATCCATCTGGTCGACGGCGGTGTTTCGGACAACATCGGCGTGCGCGCCGTGCTGGAGATATTTGAACAATTCGGCATGAGTGAGGAATTCCGCAGGGACCGTGGAATGGATCAGATACGCCGTGTTGTCCTGATTGTCGTCAACGCAAAATCTGGCATTGACGCAGATTGGGAAAAGCACGAATCCCCCCCCGGCACCTTCAGCCAGTTGATGCAATCAACCGGCGTACCCATTGAGCGGTATTCGTTTGAAACAGTGGAGCTGTTGAAAGACCGGGTGGCCGTGTCGGCAATGCGTCGCAATTTGAAGGTTGCCGAGGCCCGGCTGACAGGAGCGACCCAGGAAGAAGCTGAAGCGCAGTTCCCCAAAATTGATCTGCATGTGCTGGACGTAAGTTTTGATGCCATTCGTGACCCCGAAAGGCGCGAGTATTTCATGCACCTGCCCACCAGTTTTTCGTTGCCGGAAGAAGCCGTGGACTCCTTGCGCGATGTCGCCGGCGAACTGCTGCGGCAATCACCGCTCTACCAGCAACTGCTGGTCGAGTTCAACGCCGAGGTGGCTCAGTAGGTTCGCCTTGTCGCCCCGTTTTATCTGCTAAACTCGCGCCATGTCAGGTCAGTGTTCGTGCAGCAAGCCCGACGTGTATTCACCAGATTAAAGGGGGCTACGGAAGTGTGGCGGCAGCTTCAAAAGTGGGTTACATTTATCCTGATCCTGCTGGCAGGGCCAATTTGGGCTGCACCTCCTGTCGCTCTACCTGACGCCTATGCGGCCTTTGTGAATACAGCGCTGGAAATCCCCGCTCCGGGTCTGATCGCAAACGACTTCGGCCCGAAAGGCGATACCTTCATTGCTTCCCAATTCATACCGCCCACAAACGGCACCCTGGCATTGCTACTTACGGACGGTTCGTTCACCTAGGTGCCCAACCCCGAATTCACCGGGTTCGACACTTTCGCTTATCTCATCGCAGGCGATAACAACGAGTTTTCAGAGTTGGTCGAGGTCACCGTTCACGTACTGCCCAATCCCAACCGTGCTCCCGATACATTCGCGGTTCTGGCAAAATGCCTTTAATGATAACTATACTCTCGATCGTTTCCAGCAAACGGTAATGATTGAACCAGTGCACCCACTTCAGCGTTGCCATTTCTACCGATTCTCTCGTTTTCCAGGGCCCACGACGGTGGACCAGCTCGGTCTTGTACAGGCCCTTGATGGTCTCGGCCAGCGCATTGTCATGGCTGTCTCCACGACTGCCTACAGGGGGCTCCATGCCCGCTTGGGCGAGACGCTCACTGTAGCGAATGGAGACGTATTGCGAACCTCTGTCGCTGTGATGGATCAGTGAGTTATTACCCTCCGGGCGCCGGTCATACAAGGCCTGTTCCAGGGCATCGAGCACGAAGTCGGCTTGCATCGAACGGCTCACCCGCCATCCGACGATGCGCCGGGCAAAGACGTCAATGACGAATGCCACATACAGCCATCCCTGCCAGGTCGAGACATAGGTGAAGTCCGCCACCCACAGCTGGTTCGGCCGTTCAGCGCTGAACTGCCGGTTGACCTTGTCCAGTGGACAGGCTGCTGCTTTATCGGCCACCGTGGTTCGAACCACCTTGCCGCGGCGTGCACCCTGCAATTGCAGGCGCCGCATCAAGCGTTCAACCGTACAACGGGCAACCGCTATGCCTTCACAGTTCATCTGCCGCCAGACCTTAGTCAGCTCCGCAGACCTGCATGTTCTCATCCCATACGCGTTGGATCTGTGGCATCAGCATCAGCATCTCATCGCGCAGCTCACGGGCACAGCGCAGCGACGGGCTACGCTGCTGTCCGGCATATCACCGATACCCTGACGGAGCCACCTGCAGCACTTTGCAGATGGGCTCGACTCCGTAGGTATCTCGGTGACTGTCGATAAAAACCTTCAGGACTTGAGACGGCGGTCGAGCTCCGCCTGAGCGAGAAACGCACCGGCCAACTTCAGAATCTCATTGGCCCGGCGCAGCTCTTTCACCTCACGCTCCAGCGTCTTGCGGCGTTCGCGCTCATCGCTGCTGACACCCTCTCGGATGCCGTGGTCAATCTCGTGTCTGCGTACCCATCCATGCAGGGTCTGTGGCACACAGCCGATCTTCGGCGCTATCGACTCTATCGTTGCCCAAAGGGAGGGGTAGTCACCGCGATGCTCCTGCACCATACGCACTGCGCGTTCGCGGACTTCCGGGGAAAACTTCGTTGAATTGTTCATGGCTCCATTCTCTCAAAAGCTGGAGCCTCCTCAAAACCCGGGGCGATTCAACCCGAATCGTTGTTTTTACATCGTTAAAGCAGGTATTTTTATTCCTAATCATGCCCTTTAAGCCAGGGCCCCAGGAAGCCACTATTTCTTAGAGTCAGTATTTCAATATCAAAATACGGGTTTTAAGCCGGACTCGGCAGTGCAAATATAAACATTACGATTTGAGATCAAGAAGATGGCTTGGTCCGACCCTTTGGATTTGGTACTGGTCTTAATAGTCCTGGCGATCAGTACGCTTTATTTGCGGCGGATGGTGTGACGCTAGGTCGATTTTGCCGGTCCCGGCAGCGGTCGTGTCCCTTATTCGAACCCGTCTTTGAAGATCTCTTCCTGGCTCAGGACGAAATTGACCACCGCGGTGCACGGCCCAGTGATGGCGTTCGTCGTGTAAGAGCTGCCGTTCCGTAAACCGCCGCAGGTCCCGCCCACCGATGCGACCTGATAGCCACCGTCAGGCGTCAACGTGAACTGGGTGGTCTGGCCGTGCGCAACCTGCTGGTCGCCCAGTGGGCTGATGCTGCCCGAACCCGTTCCCACCGATGAAGTGACCGTATAGGTATCAATTTCGAAATTGGCCGTGATACTGAGGTCAGTCGTGATGTTGGTATCAGTGCGTGATGCCGTCAGTACACCATCGCTCCAGTCAACAAAGTGATAATTGGGATCGGGTACGGCCGTAACCTGGGTTCCATTGGAGCCACAATCCACCGTTTGTGGCGTTGTGCCGGAAATCGTGCCTCCTGTACTCGCAGTGTAGGTCAGCGTGAACG
>JANOGQ010000192.1:0-1623 GCA_031406105.1 Lysobacterales bacterium
TTCGATGGAATACCAAGGCTCGGAATTCATTTCGTCCTGTATGCCGGGGGCGGGCGGAATATGGCGGAAGCGGCAGTCCACCATGTAGTCGATTTCGTCATAGTCGTAAAAGACCACGCGGCGATGCCGGGTAACTCCAAAATTCTTCTGCATCATATCGCCGGGGAAAATATTCGCCCCGGCCAGGTCACGAATCGCTTGTCCGAAATCCTTGATGGCCAGGCTTTGCTGTTTCTCGCTGGCGCTGGCCAGGTAATCATTCAGCGGCGTCATGCGCCGCTCAATATAGACATGTTTTACTACCAGATTTTCACCATCTTCCTCTATCGACGATGCGGCCAGGCGGCGAAGCTCAGCCAGCAACTCGCCACCGATGCGATGCAGCGGCAAGGCCACGTTGGAATATTCCAGGGTATCTGCCATGCGGCCAACGCGATCGTGGAATTTCACCAGTAGGTATTTTTCGCGCACCTGGCCACGCGTCACTTTCTTGGGTGGATCAAAACGATCGCGGATGATTTTGAACACGAAAGGAAATGAGGGCAGGGTGAACACCAGCATCACCGTGCCACGTATGCCGGGTGCAATCACAAAATTATCGCGTGAATGCGCCAGGTGATGATGCAGCTCCCTGTAGAACATGGTCTTGGCCTGTTTTTGCAATCCCAGCATGGCATACAGGTCGACTGGCGATTTCAGCGGCATGATGGACAGCAGGAAAGCCACGTAAGCCGAGGGTATCTCCATATCGACCATGAAATAAGCACGCGAAAAGCTGAACAACACCGAGACATCCTGCGATTTCATCAGCAGGCAATCGACAAACAACTGGCCTGCCTCGTCCTGCAGCAGCGGAATGATCAAGGGCTGCACCTCGTGACCATTGACCTGGCGCGCGACAATGTAGGCCGCTTTGTTGCGAAAGAACAGGGAAGCCAGCATTTCCAGCTGATAGTTGGGTTGCGCTTTCCAGCCCTTGCCACGGGCTTGCAACAAGGTAAGTTCCAGCCGACGTACATCGCGGCGCAGGTTCTGGAATGAATTCGGCAAGCCATGGCTGCTCAGCATTTCCAGCAGGCAACGCCGCAGACCATAGTTATGCGGATAGTAGGAACGATAAGTGCGGCTGCTGCCTTCCAGGTGCTCGGTGCTGATGGTCGGCCGCCAGAAAATATAATCGTTTCGGTAGTAGCGGCGGTGCAGCACTCGACAGGCCACAGAGTTGTAGAAGGTTTCTGCACATTCGGGTTGCAGATGTTCCAGCAACAAGGAGATATAGCTCAGCTTGATCATGGGCCACAGGCTTTCATTGCTGCGAGCAACCGGGTAGAGCGTATTGAGCTGCTCTACCGTTTCATTCACCCGCCGGTCATAACCCTTGATGCGTTCCGCCTGGTCCAGCCGGCCACTGGCCCAGTCAGCACGCTCAAAATGCTGGCGGGCATCGGCACTGCGTTGCCGGAAGCGCTGGTAATGCCGGTCAAAACCATCACGTATGGTTTGTGCTACACCATCTACAAGGCCCATCAGCGGCTAGGGTTGGCGGCCTGCGGCCGCAGTATCTGTCAACAAACCAATTCCGGCAGCGTTGACCTCAGTCCGGAATTTCGCCAAAGGCCCGGC
>JANOGQ010000193.1:0-2181 GCA_031406105.1 Lysobacterales bacterium
GGTTTTTTTGTTTCCTGCAGCGAGATCATCCATCTCCTGCTGTAGGATTACTGTGTCCCTTTACTCTGACCCCATAACTCCGCCGAAATGTACACGCTTTACTACTCTCCCGGCACCGCCAGCATGGCTGTGCACCTGGCCTTGATTGAGATCGGTGCACCGTTTCGCCTTGAACAGATAGATTTCGAGCATCAGGCGCAGCGCAGCGAGGCTTATCTGCGCCTCAATCCACAGGGGCAGGTTCCAACCCTGATCATCGAGGGGCTAGCGTATACAGAATCTGCGGCTTTGCTGATGATGCTTGCCGACCGTCATCCTGAGGCTCGGTTGGCGCCATTGCCCGGCACCCCTTCGCGCAATTATTGGTATCAGTGGCTGGTGTTTCTGAGCAACTCTCTCGGCGCCAACTTCCGTAATTGGTTTTATCCAGAGGACTTCGGCGCCGCGCAGCATCCGCTGGCTGTGCGTGCCGCATTGCAGGCGCGCATCGAGGGCGTGTGGACCCATCTCGATAATCATCTGGCTGCGCGCGGTCCCTACCTGCAGGGCGATCAGCTTTCGGCCACCGATTTGCAGTTGATCATGTACATGCGTTGGTCGCGCAATATGCCCCGTAGCGCACTCGACTGGCCGGCGCTCAAGCAGTTTGCGACGCTGCTGCGCAGGCGCGAAAGCTGGCAGCGCCTTTGTGATGTTGAGAATCTGATCGAATGGCGAGGGCCCTGAACGATATCAATCAAACCTTCGAAAGAAGTAACTTGGCTGCCTTGCCCAGTCTTTGATCAAACGTTGAATCACTCAGTCCGCAAGGCTTCAAGCGGATCCAACGTGGCGGCGTGGTGGGCCGGCGCAACTCCGGCAATCAGCCCGATGGCTACTGATACCAGTTCCGCGGCGATGATGTAGGGCACGGACAACCGCACTGGCAGCGTGGGAAACGCCAGATCGAGCAGGAACACAACACCACCCCCCACCAGCAATCCCAGCATTCCGCCCATGGACGCCAATACCACCGATTCCGACAGGAACAAAAGCTGGATCTGCTGCCGCGTGGAACCAATGGAACGGAGCAGGCCGATTTCCTGGGTCCGTTCGCGAACCGCGATGGTCATAATGGTGAAGATGCCGACGCCACCCACCAGCAGCGAGATGCTGCCCAGCGCGGCGACACCCAAAGTGAGCACGTTCAGCACCGAGCCTAAAACCTCCAGCATCTGTTGCTGGGTGGTGACGCTGAAGTCTTCGTAACCGTGCCGCGCCATCAGCAGGCGGCGGATGCTGGACACCAGCTCTTCGACAGGCGCGTCATCCTCGAATCGCAAACCAATTTCCATCAGGCCGGGCGTGTTGAACAATTCCATCGCGCGGGCTGCCGGCACCAACACGGTTTCATCTACGTTCAGGCCACCCACATCGCCTTTTGGAGCCAGCACGCCGACAACCTGGAAGCGGCTGCCGCCGATGCGGATGCGATCACCCAGCGCGCTTTCGGTGCCGTAGAGCTCTTCCGCGATGGTTGAACCGAGCACGACCAGCGCTCGGGGCGAGGTCGCATTGTCTTCAGGCAGGAAGCTACCTTCGGTCGTTTGCATGGAAATAAAGGCCAGGGCACCGGGCCCGGTGCCCAGTATCGTGCTGACCCGGACCCGGTCGTTTGCCTCCACTTCGGCAACGCCAACGCGACTCGGATTGACTGCGACAACGTAGGGCAAACGACTCACCGCCTCGGCATCTTCGATGGTGAGGGGGCGGGTGGTGTTCAATATGCCCGGGTTCATGCCCATGGTTTCCGGACGGCCCGGCGCGATGCTCAGATTGTTGGTGCCGAACTGGCTGAATTCCCCAACCATGTACTGATTCAGCCCCTCGCCCATGGATGTAAGCAGCACTACGGCCGCCACGCCAATCGCAATGCCCAGCGAGGTCAGCGCTGATCGCATGCGGTGGAAGAACAGCGAACGCTGGGTGAAGGCAAAGATGTCCGTGGTGCGCATGTTGAATTACACCCCGGCTGAACTCAAGGCCCAGCTCATCGTCCGGCCAGGGCCTGCACCGGATCGAGGCTCGCTGCCCGGCGCGCTGGCATGATTCCGAACAAAAGTCCGCTGGCCAGGGCCATCAGCAGCGCAGCGACGACCGCCCAGTCGGGGGCGCGAAACTCTACGATTGGGTAAAGCTCGC
>JANOGQ010000091.1:0-2404 GCA_031406105.1 Lysobacterales bacterium
GTGCTGAAATTTTGAGGACTTGTAGAGGAAGGTCAGAGCTATTAGAAAAATGCTTTTTGGGATTTAAAAATAGACCTTAGCTCACAAGACTCTGTGTGCTGATGCCGATCGGGGTACTGGCCATTGCAGTGACCCAAGCCCTGCCGTTCAACCCCACGATCCTTGGGCTTGCAGTCGTCGGCTATGCGACAGTTTCGTCGGGGCTGTTGTTGCGAGCTGCAAGGTCCGCCGAGTCGATGCCGGTCAGCTAGTGTGGCCTGCATTGTGAGTAAACCGGACCAGTACATGGAGAGAGCATGAGACATTCCGTGACTTGGGTATTCCTATGCCTGCTTCTTTGCGGATGCGGCACGAGTAGTCCGGTCGATAAGCCCAGCGGCGGACCGGCGATGCTGCCTTTGGACCCGCCTGGCGAACCATTGCTTACCCGCATAGCCTTCGGCTCCTGCCTGGGCCAGGATGGCGTCCAGCCTATCTGGGACCACGTGCTGGCGGCGCAGCCGGATGTGTTTGTGTTTCTCGGTGACAATATGTATTCCGATACAGACAACCCGGTGGAGCTGCAGGCTGCATATGCCAAGCTGGGCACACAACCCGGCTTGCAGCGGCTGCGCCAGCAGAGCCACATCATGGCCACCTGGGACGATCACGACTACGGCACCAACGATTCCGGCGGCGATTTCCCTGCCAAGGAAATGTCGAAACAAACCTTTCTGGACTTCTGGGAGGTTGCGAAAGACTCGCCACGGCGTCAACTCGATGGTGTGTATTCAGCCGAAGTCTTTGGTCCACCTGGAAGGCGCGTTCAGATCATCCTGCTGGACACCCGCTACAACCGCTCACCTCTGGTATACAAGGAAAACCCCGACGACCCTGAGCGCGGCGGGCACTACGTACCCAGCACCGATCCTGAGGCCACGCTGCTGGGGGCACAACAGTGGGCCTGGCTGGAGGAGCAGCTGCGCGTACCTGCCCAGATTCGCATCATAGGCTCGAGCATAACGGTAGTGAATGAGGATTACGGCGGCGAAAAGTGGGCCAACTTCCCGTTGGAGCGACAACGGTTTTTCGATCTGCTGTGGCGCTCGACAGGTTCGTTCTTCATCAGTGGGGACGTCCACTATGCCGAGCTGTCAATGATGGATGGCAATGCCGGCTACCCGATCTACGACCTGACGTCCAGTTCGCTGAACTGGTCTGAGCGCGTCTTCCGTATGCCGAAGCGCAACAGGCATCGCCTTGCCGTTGAAATGCGTGGTGACAATTTCGGGCTGATTGAGATCGATTGGGAGCGGCGCAATCCGCTGATCCGGTTCAAGATCATCGATGAAGACGGGGACCTGATGATCCACCACAAGGTCGAGCTCAGCGTGTTGCGCGAATCGAACCTGCCATGGTGGAACGCGGGAGCGAACCGCTCCGACGAGCCTCAGTAGCGAATTCCTGCCGGTGCGCTGCCGCTTCACCCCGGCGGTCAAATGGCATCAACAGAAAGGTAGCCCGGAGACTTTCACCGCTCGCCGACCCTCGCCGATCGCCGTTTCGAGTCCCTGCTGATCGTCGGCGATACCGCTGCCTACCATGCCCACCGCGATGTTCTTGTTCAGTCGCGGTGAATAGACTGCCTCCGTAATTGCGCCAACGACAGACTGGCCGAGATAGACATTGCTCCACTCGCTGATCCCGTTGATCCGTTCACCGCCGATCACGAACCCCACACGGCGTCGCCGGACACCCTCTTTCGCAATGCGCTGCAAAGCAGACTTGCCGACAAAGCTGTCAGCCCGGTCGAGATCAACAAAAGCGCCCAGGCCCGCCTCAAACGGATTGACAGCATTTCGGGCATCGGCGCCGTAAGACAGCAAACCACTTTCTACCCGCTCAATGTCGCTAGGCGCGCTGGGCACAATGCCATACGATGCACCCGCCTGCTTCACCCGGTTGTACAACTCGGTGCCGCGGCTGGCATCCCGCAGATAGAGTTCAAAACCGCCTTGCTTCGACCAGCCCGAACGCGCTACAAGCAGCGGAATGCCATCGAGATCAGTCTCGCGGAACCAGAAGTACTTCAGCTTGCGTACCCAGTTGCCAAGCAGGTCAGCTACAACATCATCGGCGCGCGGCCCCTGCACACCCAGTGGCGATGCATCGGCTTCGGTGACACGTACGTCCAGCCCGCGCTCGGCAGCGATAGCGCTGGCCCATAGCAGGATGTCGCTGTCGGCAATCGACAACCAGAAACAGTCGTCGGAAAGTTTCTGCAGCACCGGGTCGTTGATCAGGTTGCCGTCGTGGTTGCAGACAGGCACGTACTTCCCCTGGCCCACTGCAATGCTGCTTACATCGCGTGCAGTCAGGTAGCGCACCAGCTTTTCCGCATCTGGTCCTGACAATTCAACCTGGC
>JANOGQ010000204.1:0-4117 GCA_031406105.1 Lysobacterales bacterium
AGTAGCCGTTCTGCCAGGCATGAGCTGCACGTTTCTGGCTCTCCAGAGCGTAGGCATCGAGGTCTTCACGGCTGAAGCCGTATTTGGTAGCTATCAGATCAGCACCAATGCCCTGGGGTGCGAAGTAGAGGTCGTAGGCTACTTGCGGATCGGTGGCCCAGGCGCCGCCGTCCGAACCCATGACCACACGCGACATGGATTCAATGCCGCCGCCGATGGCGGCATCGGATTGCCCCGACATGATCTGCGCTGCTGCAGTATTAACTGCTTCCAGCCCGGAAGCGCAGAAGCGGTTCAGCTGCTTGCCCGGTACTGTTTGAGCATAACCTGCATTCAATGCAGCAACACGGGCGATGTCCGCGCCTTGCTCACCCACCGGTGCCACGCAGCCGAGAACCACATCATCGAGTATGGAAGTATCCAGCCCAATGCGATCGCGCTGCGCTGCCAATACCTGGCTGGCCAGGTTGACGGGCGTAATGCCATGCAGTGAACCATTGGGCCGTCCGCGGCCGCGCGGTGAACGTACATGGTCGTATATGAATGCATCTGTCATGAAGGTAACCTCTTAAAGCCCCGCCAGGGGCGACATGGATCAGTTGGTCTGCACTAACTGCAGCATGTTATTTTTCATTTCCCGAGGTGGGCTCCTGCAAGCGCACGGTCAATGGTGACTTCGCATCAAGGTGAACATCCAGCTGCGGGAAGGCAATCACGATTCCGGCTTCATTGAAAGCGGTGTAAATCTGCTGATTGAGCTCACTGACGCGCTTCAGCCTGTCGTCCAGGTCGGCCAGGAAACAGCGCAGCGACAACATCAGGGCGTTGGTGCCAAACTGGGTAAACAGGATGTTGGGCTGTGGCTCAGCCATGATGGACGGGTGGGCTTGCACCACATCCTCCAATATCTTCATCGCTGCAGCCACGTCGCTGCCATAGGCAATCCCCACGTCAATGACTATGCGGTTGTTGGTGTCAGTCAAGGTCCAGTTAAGCAGCCGACCCGTGATGAACTCCTTGTTGGGTACCAGCAGCTCCTTGCCATCCCAGTCGCGGATGGTGGTGGCGCGAATCTGGATGCGGGTAACTTCGCCGGAGCTCTCGCCTATGGTCACAACATCACCAACCCGTATCGGCCGTTCGAACAGGATGATCAGGCCGCTGATGAAATTGGCAACGATTTCCTGCAGGCCAAAGCCGATACCCACGCCCAGGGCGGCGACCAGCCACTGCAACTGCGACCAGCTCATTTTCAGGGTAGAGAAAAACACCATAGTACCGATGGCTATGATTACGTAGTTGCTTATGGTGGAAACGGTATAGCGGGTGGCTGACGTGGAGCTTCCCGTGCTGCGCATGATCAATTCAATCAGGGCAGGTATACGCCTTGCTGCATAAAAGGTCGCAAAAAAAATCAGGATCGCCAGGAATAATGTCGCCAGGGTGATCTGGGTTTGCAGCTGTTCACCATTGACTGTTTGCGTGACAGTCCAAAGCGAGAAGCGTTGCAGGCCCTGGATGGCCGGCATCAATGGTTTCCAGATCAAAATCACCGAGACAGCAGATATGAAATAGACCAGGGACTTGATCAGCCGGGCCGTGGAGTCACTGAGGTCACCCAGGCTGGCTTGCCGGGCTTCTTTCTCTGCCTTCTCCACGCCTTCTGTGCCGGGCTGCGCGGCCATCAGTTGCTGGAAACGGATACGTCGGCGGGCGACCAGCAACCAACGCATCAACATTTCGTGCAGGAAAATCAGGCTTACAAAAGTCAGTGCTGTGATTGTCAGGCTGGAGTAGATGATGCGGGCCGGTAACAGGAAGCCGCTCAGTATAATGATGATCAGGAAGCCAGCTGAACTCCAGACGATGCCATCCTGTATCCACGCTGGGAAACCCTTTTTGGGCTGCTCGTCCGCTTGTTGGCTGGCTTGCAACGCACGACGCCTGGCCAGCATGCGTAACAGCTTCGCCGCGATCATGATGGCAACGATACATAAGAACAATCGGCCCAGAACGGCATGCGGTGTGTTCTGTTCCAGTTGCACCAGAAAACTGGTCACGATGAGGACCGGCGTGAGGCGTGTCAGTAACCAGGTCATCAGGGTGGACACGGATTTGCAGCGATCTTCAGGCCAGTCGAAGTGCGTTCTGCAGATACCACCTGCTGCGCTTGAATCACGCAGGAAAAGAGCGGTCATTACGATGACGGCTGCCGTTATCAGGGATATTGCCAGCGGGTGCAACAGATCTTGCCGGTTAGTTTCGATGCTGAGCCCAATACCCACCATAAGCAACGGGACCGCAGCGCTGCGCAGCAGAGTCAGCAGCAGGATTTCAACGGAGTGGAGGATGGTGTCATTGCGCGGCCGGCCAATTTGGCGGTTGGTAACTTCTATGCGCATCCACATGCGTCTGCGTAACAGCAGTAAGGACAAGCCAGCCAGCAGGATGATGATGGCCATGGGTTTGCTGTCGATGGCTGCTGAGGATCGCAGGGAATCCACTGCGTTTTGACTATCCAGCCATATCTGCCGGAAGAAATCCCGATCTATCGGTAAGTGGCTGCGTACCCACAGTATGTGGCCGATCAGAAATGCCTTGAACTCGTCGGTGAGGGAATTCAGTTGCTGGTAACTGATATCGATACTGCCAAGCAGCTGGATCAGCTCGGTTTCACCACTCATCAAGTCATTGAGCAGACTGCTGCGATCCTGCAGCAGTTGCCTGGCCGAATTCTTTACATCATCGGGCAGGGTTTCAGTGCTACCCAGATCTTCCAGCCGAAGGGCAATAAACTGGTCAGCGTCGAGCAACTCAGACAATTGCTGCTCGTGCCTGGCCCGGTCTATGAGTATTTCGCTGATGCTGTTACTTTGCCGCAGTTCTTCAGCAGGCGGACGGTACTGGGTCAGCCGCATGTAATAACTCATCAAAAACGGGCCATAGACTGAGGCCCGGCCACCGGAATCCACCAGCCGTCTTGCCGAACTGAAGTAATCCATCAGCTCGAATAAACTGCCATTGGCCCGGTTTTTTTCAGCATCGGCGCTGGCAAAATTGTTGTTCAGCTGAGTGCGGTGTGCCACTAACCCGGCATTTTCCTCAGAAAACTGCCGCAGCAGTTCAAAGCCAGCTGTACCGGCCTTGATGTCCTGCAGCAAGGGGTCGGTCTGGGTGGACTGCGTACTCACCCGCAACGCTTCCAGAGTGCCTATGTCTCTCTGCAGTTGGCCAGTTTTGCGGATCAGTTCTTCGCGTTGCGCCCTGCGCAGGCGACTGCTAATGGGTTGACTTTCGAGTTGTGCTTTGAGTGCGCGACGCTCGGCATTGAGCGCTGCGCTGTGTGCTGCCAGTTGCCACTGAGATGCCTCGAACTGTGTCGGGGCGCCACCCGATTCGAAGCGGGCATGGCCCTGTGGTAAGGAACGCTCTTCAAGGTCGATGACATTGAGCCGTGCGCGCATGCTGGCGGCGCTGCTCACTTCGGCGGCGATCTGCTGATCCAGCGAAGCACGTTGGTTGGTCAAATCCAGCAAGGCGCTTCGCAATTGGCTGACTTCATGGTCCATCGCGGCCCGGCCCAAAGCTTCCAGGGCGCTGGTGTCCGGCAGCTGCGTTTCTGCATTGACTGAATTGAGGCGGGCCTGGATTGCCGCTTCATCCTGCACTGCCGATTTTTGCTCTTTGGTGAATTGCGCGGCAAGCTGTTCAAAATTTTCGGTTTCGCGCAACCAGTTGAGGGTCGCCTGATAGGCCTGCAAGGTGGCGCTGTCTGCGGCTGTGGCGCCCTGCTGTTTCAGCGTGTCTATGCGCTGTTCAACCAGTATTGTTTGTTGCTCAGTGGTCTCGGAGGCCGAGGCAGTGGCGCCAACTGATAGCAGCACCACGACAATTGCTGTCAGTCGCAGTGCCAGAAATAATGGTGTTGTGCTCAAGCGTTTCATCAAGGAAGTCTGAAGCTGCCGCCTACGCGGGGGAATCCGGCATCGTAGCAAAGCGCGTTGACAGTGTCCTGCCCTGGCGTTTTACTATGATCCGATCATCCCCGCTTGCTGTCGAAATCGCCCAGGAAAGCGGCAAGACTCGGTGCGGACAGGCTGACATGATGACGGTACAG
>JANOGQ010000120.1:0-17244 GCA_031406105.1 Lysobacterales bacterium
GGATGTCAAACTGCCCGGCATGAAATACGGCGCCGTCCGCCACGTGCCGGTGATGGGCGGCAGTGTGAAGTCTTTTGATCAATCTGCACTAGAGGGCATGCAGGGCATCACCGCCGTGGTCGAAATTCCCCGCTTTGAAAACCCCTACGGCACCGTTGGTGGCGTGGCCGTGGTGGCGGACAATTCCTGGCTGGCACTGGAAGGTGCCAAAAAGCTGCAGATCGAATGGGAAGCAGGCCCGCATGGCAGCTACGAAACCGAAGCTTACAAAGCTCAGCTGGTAAGGAATGTAGAAGCCCCCGGCGAAAAAGTGTTTGAACGCGGCACCCCCGATCAGGCCCTGGCCGATGGCGCGGTGCGCGTGTCTGGCACTTATGTGGGCGGACATTTGTCGCACTCACCCATGGAACCCATGGCCAGTGCCGCCTGGGTAAGCGATGATCGCTGTGAAATATGGGCTTCCACCCAGGATCCTCAGGGTATACAGCGGACCATCGCCGCCCTGCTCGGGCGGGAAGAGCAGGACATCATCGTGCATGTGATGATGGCCGGCGGTGCCTTTGGCCGTAAATTCCAGTGTGATTACGTCACCGAAGCCGTGGCCTTGTCGCAGGCTGTCAAAGCGCCGGTGCAGCTGACCTGGTCACGCGAAGAAGATATGCGCACCGGTTACTACCACTCCTGCAGTGCGCAGTATATTGAAGCGGCAGTGGATAAAGACGGGCAGGTCACCGCCTGGCTGCATCGCGCCGCCTTTCCACCGATTTCATCTTTGTTCGATCCCACCGTAACCCGTCCCGGTGAAGGCGAACTGGCACGCATCTCCAAACACCCCTATGGCATTGAGCACGTGCGCACCGAGTCCGGTGAGGCCATAGCGCATACCCGTATCGGCTGGTACCGGGCGGTGTATGACATCTTCTATGGCTTCGCCATCAACGTGTTCACCAACGAACTGGCCGAAAAAGCCGGCAAAGATCCGCTGGATTTCTATCGCGCCCTCTATGCCAACAGCAAAGATCCCGAGCAGGTGGAAATGGCCCAGCGCTCGCTGGCCGTGGTGAATAAAGCGGCAGAAATGGGCGGCTGGGGCAAGACCCTGCCGGCTGGCCAGGGCCTGGGTATTGCCGTGCATCACAGTTTCAGCAGCTACACGGCCATGATGGTGCATGTCGAACGTGACGGCGACAACATCAAGGTGCTGCGGGTTGATTGTGCGGTGGACTGCGGGCTGGTGCTGAACCCCGATATCGCCACCGCGCAGATGGAAGGGGCCGTGATCATGGGCCTGGGCTTTGCCTTGCGTACTGAAGTGCGTTTCAAGGATGGCGCCGTCATCAATTCCAACTTCCACGACTACCCCTTACTGCGCATTCAGGAAGCACCGTCCGTGATCAAGGTGGAGTTCATCGGCCAGGAAAATCGCTCCACCGGCCTCGGCGAACCCGGCGTTCCCACCTTTGCGCCCGCTTTGGCGAATGCCATTTACGCCGCTGGCGGTCCACGCTATCGTTCGCTTCCTTTCAAGGCCGGAGCATAAACATGCCGTCGTTTGATGTGGTTTCAGAAGTCGACAGTCATGAACTTTCCAATGCGGTCGACCAGGCCAATCGGGAAGTCGGGACGCGCTTTGATTTCAAGGGTACGGATTCCAGTTTTGAACTGGATGACAATTCGATCAAGCTGAGCTCCGGTTCGGAATTCCAGCTACAACAGATGTACGACATTCTCTGTGGCAAGCTGGTAAAGCGCGGCATCGATATCATCGCACTGGAAAAAGGCGAGCCCGTTATCCAGGCGAAAACCGCCACACAAACCATCACCGTTCGTGAAGGGATACAGTCCGATGATGCGCGCAAACTGGTGAAGCTGATCAAAGACCAGAAGATGAAGGTGCAAACCGCCATTCAAGGGGATCAGCTAAGGGTTACCGGCAAAAAACGTGATGACCTGCAGGAAGTGATTGCGCTGTTACGTGAAACCGATATCGGCTTGCCCTTGCAGTACAAGAATTTTCGTGACTGATACTAAACTCAGTTGCCGATGTGTTTTTGAATACGGGCTTCCAGCTTTTCTGCCAGGTTTGGTTCTTCTTTGGCCGCCAGCAAAGGCGTCAATTCGGTGCGGATCAAATCAAGCTGCAAGCTTCTGCACTGCCGCTCCAGAATGCTGGTTACGTCAGCCCAGTCCTTGTCGCGTGCAGCGAATACTTTCATGATCACCAGATCTTCCGCTGAGCAGGTGCGCAAACTCTCGGTATCTGTCATTGACCACACTGATGATCGCTCGATTACCCTGCGCTCGTAAGGCAAGCCGGCAAGAACAACATCAATTCCTATGTCCTGCGTGGATTTGAGCAGGACAACACGGGTACGAGCTGCAAAATCTTCGGCTTCTTCGATTCTCGATGGTAAATTTTCCAGCAGCTTTCTTACCACCAGCATTTCCTGCCCTGGCTCGACCAGAACAGACAGGTCAGCATCAGCGGTAAAACGAGGCTCACCCCATCGCTGCAGTGCCAGCCCACCGATCACACAAAATAGTAAATCAGCTTTCAGGCAAGCATCCTGAGCCTCAAGAGCAGCTTCGAAAATGGGCCCTAAACTCACCCCTACCTGCTCACAACTTGTCTTGACGCAATCGATTGAGAATCTCTTGTTGCCTGACCAGCCCACTAGACATTCGTAATTGCATCATGCTCGCACTCTGGCTTATACGGGCGAATAACTCTGCACTTTGCTGCTCGGTCATTGCACGCAGGCTTTCCAGGCGGATTAATTCCAACTCGGGGTTTGCCCGTTGCCAGGCTTTTGCCAGCGCTTGCGCTTCAACAAATTCCTGATTTTCTTTTGAATTAACCTCTGGAGTTTTGGGAGTAGAAGTCATTGTTGAATTCTACTCCCTCAGCTTCGATGGTACTAATTCACAGCGCAAGCGTGACGTTCTAATCAAGCACCCATTGCTGCATAAGCTTTTTGATTTGCGTTTGATAAGGCACGTTGACTAGTTCTGCCTTGGTTCTGAAAGCACCCAGCAGGTCCTCTGGAACCTTTATGCTAATTAACTTCGTCTTAGTTTTCTGCCTGGTATGCAGCTGTTGGAAATCGCTTAAAAACTGCAGGATCTGGTCGGCGGTTAATTTGCGACATTGATCCAGGTGCTGATCTGAGAAATATTGGACGGTTTTCATTTGAGCTTGTCCAGCGCCTCAGCGTCTTCAATATCCTGTTTACGGCCGCTTTCCCGCTTCATCTGGATCAGATCGTCGATATTAAGAATATAAACACTCCCTGCTGGCGTCTGCAGCTGCTTCCGTTTCCTGCCCTTCATATCAAAAGTGATAATCACATCCACTTGGTTGGCCAGATTCTTCGGGTCGTAGAAATTCCAGGCTATTAATTGCCGCTTATTGATGTATTCGTCGCGAAAACGGAAGACATCCTCGGCGCTGATCGGCAGCCTTGAATTCAGCCCCAGGCCGATAAGTACTGCCTCTGCTTTCTGCAAGGTACTCAAGTCCCAGTTGACGGCAATGTCCACGTCCATGGTGCCTCGCACGGCACCGTGCAGCGCTACCGCATAGCCGCCCACAATGGCATATCGAACACCCGCTTCAGCCAATGCGCGGCAAAGTCTGTCTATGAACAACATTCGTTGAGTATATACCAGTATTTACTGCCAATCCTCCTGTCGCTTCTGGTAGCGGACTCTGCAACCTGGTTGCTGATGAGCTCTTGTATGGGACGATTTCACAGCTTAGGGGTTTATTTCGCAGATTCGGCCAGTAACATAAGCCGATAAATTACAGTTGGTATCGGCCCACTGACCCTGAGCATTTGTGATGTGAAGGCAGTCACCCATGCCATCCACCAAAACGTCGTCATCGGGTTCACCTGGAGCAAAAGCCGAGTATATGAACGGTTCAGCGGTGACCCATTCAAAAATCGAATCGGTGTCATTTTCGTCATCAACTGCGCCGATCCAGGGATTTTCCAATGGGTTGAGTACGCTGAGTATCAAGGCTTGCTCAGCAGAACTGGTTATCGTTGCGAGGTGGCCGTCGAGCAGAACACAGGCGGCTTGAGCTTCCGAAAAAGTGGTCATTTCCGAGTCGAATGAGACGTAACAATGGCCTGTTGCCGGGGCTACTGCAAAACGGTCACCCCCAGGAAAAGCCTCGATATCGCAAGGCGGCGCCGTGCGGCAAAGACTAGTGCAGCCATCTGTTTCCACCAGGTTTCCGTCGTCGCACTGCTCCCCCAAATCCAGCATGCCGTTTGGACACTTAGGGTCCTCGAAGCCGTCACGGAAATTTGCATCCAGAGTCTCAAGAAGATCATCTGCAATAGTTTGGTTGCACGCGAGGAATGTCAGCAACCCGAACAGCCAAATACGTAGAATACTCATCAGGCGCCACTCCGAAATAACAACGCTGCGGTTGAAAATCAATTTAGACCCAACAGGTGAGCAGCTACCCCTGCTCGTAATATTCCGCCAATTCGCCAAAGGCCTGGCCATAAAAAGTGACGGCCAGCTGCATGAAGTGTTGATAGCCCAAGCCGGCCTTGACCGGGGTGATCCAGAGCTCTTCTTGATCTGAGCTGGATTGGCTGGAGGCCGTCAGATGGTCGTCGCGAATGGGCGTTGGACCGCGGGCGACGTAGGCTTCATGCGTGTACACCTCATCGCAGAAAGCGGGTGGAAAATACAGCTGTGTAGTGGCAACTTCGCCGAATGAAGGCGGGTAAACCTTCAGATGCAGATGCGTTGGTCGCGGTGCATACCAGCCCGGCACGATGCTTTGGAAACGCACTCGGCCATCGCTGTCGGCAGTTTGCACACCCCGCAGGAAATTGCTGTCACGGAGATCCACATCACCGCCGGTGGGATTGAGCTCCCTGTCCAGAACCAGGTTTTTGACCCCGGAATAAAGGCCTGAAGCGTTGCATTGCCAGATATGTACCGTGGCACCCGGTAGCGGCTGACAACCAAAGGTATCGATCACCTGGAAATCCAGCTGCAAGGGCATCCCCGGCTGGCCATCAGCGATATCAGAACGCACCTGGCGGGCATCCAGGTAATACGGCCCGGTAATATCCTGCGTGATGAGTGTGCAGCCGGGTGCCGCTTGAGTGGGTTTGCTTTCGGCATGAAGTGGGCCAATTGCCAGCGTCGATGCGGCCCCTGCCAGACCACCCAGAACAGTCCTTCTCTTCATTTCCTGGCTCGCGATGGATTGATCCTGCAACTATAGTCCAATGGAACGTAAACTAGCCATAACCTCACTGGAAATCAGATCAAGCTGACCATGCAAACCCGTTCCAAAGCCCGTCTGGCCGTTGATATCGGCGGCACCTTCACCGATGTGGTTCTGGAGCTGGCAAACGGCGAGCATGTCAGCACCAAGCTCTTGACCACTTATGATCGTCCGGGTCGGGCGGTTCTCGGGGGAATTGATTTGGTCTTGCAACAGGGGGGCATCACGCCTGCGCAAGTGGGCCTGATCATTCATGGCACCACGCTGGCCACCAATGCGCTGATTGAGCGGCGTGGCGCACGCACAGCTTTGCTGACGACTGCTGGGCATCGCGATGTGCTGGAAATGGCGCATGAAGATCGTTTTGAGCAGTACGACATCATGATCGACCGGCCGAAACCGCTTGTACCGCGTTATCTGCGTCTGCCCATCAATGAGCGCATCAGTGCGACTGGCAGAATTCTGCTGCCTCTGGATCGTGCTTCGCTGGAAGCAACCCTGCCAGTGCTGGATGAGGAACAGGTGGAAAGCGTCGCTATCGGGTACCTGCATGCCTACCTGAACCCACAACATGAGCGCGAAACAGCCGACTGGCTGAGCCGCGCAAGACCGCACCTCGCGATCACCCTGGCTTCAGAAGTCTGCCCGGAAATCCGTGAATACGAGCGCCTGTCCACCGCCTGTGCCAATGCATATGTACAACCGCTAATGGCCGGTTATCTGCGGCAACTGGCCGAGGAGCTACAACACAGGGGCCTTCGCTGTCCCTTCCTGTTGATGACTTCCGGTGGCGGCCTGACCACGCTGGATACGGCAACAAAATTCCCCATACGCCTGGTGGAATCCGGTCCTGCAGGCGGTGCGATACTGGCGCAAAGTATTGCCCGACAAGCGGGGCTCGATCGTCTGTTGTCGTTCGATATGGGAGGTACCACCGCAAAGCTATGCCTGCTGGACGATGGCCAGCCGCTCAGTTCACGCAGTTTCGAAGTCGACCGCGTCTATCGCTTCAAAAAGGGTAGCGGATTGCCGGTGCGAATTCCGGTGATTGAGATGGTTGAGATCGGAGCAGGCGGCGGTTCCATTGCCGCCATCGACAAACTGGGAAGAATTACGGTGGGCCCGGAAAGCGCGGGCTCGGAACCAGGGCCTGCTGCTTATGGCCGGGGCGGAACATGCCCCACGGTGACCGATGCCGATGTCTGCCTGGGCCGGGTGCATGTCCCTTCATTCGCCGGTGGTGCTTTTCGTCTGGATAGCCAGGCTGCCGAACAGGCTTTGCTGGATCAATTGGGTGCAGCGCTGGGACAGAACGCACAACAAGCCGCCTTTGGCTTGGCGGAAGTGGTAGAGGAGAACATGGCTGCAGCGGCCCGTGCTCATGCAGCCGAGTTTGGTCTGGATATCAGCAGCCGGGCGATGGTGGCTTTTGGTGGCGCTGCGCCCTTGCATGCTGCGCGCCTTGGGGAAAAACTGGGCGTACAAACCATCATCATTCCGGCCCAGGCGGGTGTGGGTTCTGCGCTAGGCTTTTTGTTGGCTCCAGTGGCGTATGAAGTAGTGCGCAGCCGCTACCAGTTACTCAGCGAGCTCGATTGCGCTGTGGTCAACGAACTGTTTGCCGGGATGAAGCAGGAAGCGTCAGCGGTAGTGGCTCTGGGTGCAGCCGGTTTGCCTCATTGTGAAAGTCGCCAGGCTTACATGCGCTATCGGGGTCAGGGCCACGAAATTGCGGTCCGGTTGGCATTGACTGCCTGCAATGACAGAAGCAGTGCCGAGTATCAGCAGGCTTTTGAGGAAGCCTACCGAAAGCTTTATGGCCGCCACATGGAGGGTGTGGGCATAGAAATACTCACCTGGACATTAACCATTGCTGCGGACGCCCAAGTCCCTGCTGCCACGGCTTCAATGGCTGCTGACGAGGGGGGCACAAGCAAGAACTCCACTTCGGAGTGCGAATCAACGGCACCAATCGCCCATCAAACCCTGCTTAATTGGCCCCGGGCCGAGCCAGTGCAGGCACCGGTCTATCGCCGCGAACATTTGCCCGTTGGCTGTTGTGTCAACGGGCCTGCATTGATTACCGAAGATCAGACCACCACGGTTGTTGGGGCCGGTTGGCAAGCGCAGATTGATGCAAAGCTGAATATAGTAATGACACGATCGCGGACAACTGGTCTCGAGCGAGGCTCACACCTACATGCAGGAGCTAGCGCAGCTGCCGACATTCCACCTCCGAATCGCTTGATCGCCCCCGTACACTCATTTACTCCGCGATCTACGTGCATCCCTGCAAAAAATGGCTCGTTCCTGCAGCTGCAACTGGCCTGGTCCCGATTACTGGCTATCGTTGAAGAGCAGGCTCAAACCCTCATCCGCACTGCCTTTTCAACCACGGTGCGCGAAGCCGGCGATCTATCGGCCGGTGTGTTCGATGCCAAAGGCCGTATGCTGGCCCAGGCGATTACCGGCACCCCCGGTCACGTGAATGCCATGGCCGCCAGCGTCGGTTTTTTCCTGCAGAAACATCCGATCAAGGAATTACAGCCAGGCGATGTGCTGCTGACCAATGATCCCTGGCAGGGCACCGGACACCTGAACGATTTCACCGTGGTCACGCCGGTGTTTCATGGTGGCCAGGCCGTGGCCCTGTTTGCTGCCACCTCACACATTGCTGATGTCGGCGGGCTGGGCTTTGGGGCCGATGGGCGACAGGTGTTTGAAGAAGGTTTGAATATCCCCATCAGTCACCTGTTCCGTGCCGGGGAAGCCAACCAGACTTTGCTGGAAATCCTGCGCGCCAATGTGCGCGATCCGGTGGCTGCCGAGGGCGATCTGTATTCACTGGCCGCCTGCAACCAGGCCGGCACCAAACGGCTGCTGGAAACACTGGAAGAATTTGGCTGGGCTGATTTGAACGAGCTGGGTGAGCACATCATCAGCCAATCACGTGCGGCCATGCTGGAAGAAATCCGCTGCCTGCCAGTGGGTAGCTGGAGCTACAGCATGCGGGTGGACGGCTATGACCAGCCCATCGACCTGGTGGGCAAAGTCAGCATTCATGCTGAAGGTATTGAGGTGGACTTCGACGGCAGCTCGGCGGTCAGCGGCTTTGGCATCAACGTGCCCTTGACCTACACCCAGGCCTACGCCAGTTTTGGCGTGCGCTGTGTGATCGGCAATGACATTCCCAACAATGCCGGCTCGCTGGAGGTGGTGCAGGTCAAGGCCCCGGAGGGTTGCATTTTGAATGCACCTCGCCCTGCCGCTGTCTCAGCCCGGCATGCCATAGGCCAGATGCTGCCCGATGTAGTGTTGGGCTGTCTGGAAAAGCCCTTGCGCGGAAATGTGCCCGCTGAAGGCGCCTCCTGCCTGTTCGGCCCGGTATTCCTCGGTGGCAAAGGCATGATTGCTGGCAGCGAAAGTCCGCCTTTCGTGATCAATGCGTTTTATGCAGGTGGCAGTGGTGGCCGTCCTGGCAAAGACGGTTTGAACAGCACGGCTTTTCCTTCGGGTGTGCGCAGCACACCGGTCGAAATCACTGAACATGCCGCTCCGTTGATCATCTGGCGCAAGGAATTCCGCCCCGGTTCTGGCGGCGCCGGAGCCAGCCGCGGTGGCCTGGGGCAGGTGCTGGAATTTGCCCACTCCGGGGGTGAAGCCTTTGTGGTGTCGAAGATGTTTGATCGCATCAAGCACCCTCCCCGCGGCCGCCAGGGGGGCGGTTCGGGTGCAGCTGCTGAGGTTTACGAGTTACATCCGGATGGCAGCCGCAAACCCTTGCGCGGCATGGGCAGGGAAGTGATCGCTGCAGGTGCCCGGATGGTTTTGAAAACCGCCGGTGGCGGTGGCCTCGGCGCACCAGGCCTGCGAGATCCTTTGGCCAGCGCAGCCGATAGACGCAATGGCCTGCTGTTGCCCAGTGCCAGCACAACGGAAGACAGCAGCAGCTAAAAAATTGCAGTGCTTCCAACTCTTGATTGTGTTGTGCAGAAAAACTCACTAGTGACCTGGAACGACAGGATAATGATATTGAACCAGACATGAGAGCTCTGATTGGCCGCAATCATAGTCTGTCCAAGCATTCGCCTTTACCCCATCGGCAGGATCAGGGAACATGTGCTCCATGTTGCAAATCTTGAGAATTGCGTCAGACGCCTTGCTCGCTGCCTGCCTGCTGCTGGTTTTCTATCCGCACCCGACAGCCTGGGCAAAAAACTCAGCCTGTCCGGCCTACGAGCAGCTGCGGCCATTGCTGAACAGCGAGCGTATCGAAAGTTGCTTTGGCAGTTACGCTGTTGAAGTGCTCTGGCAGGAGGACAATTTACGTGTTTCCAGCCTCTATAGCCTTGCTGGCGATCAACGAATCACCCGCACACTGGCCATCAGCGAGTTTGCCAGCAACTTGCCCGACAGCCTGGACCATGCTTATCAGGCCATACGCGCCGGTGCCTCGATGGGCGCCACTCTGGAAGCTGCGGGCTGGCAGGTGGACAAACGCCAGCGTTACCTGGGTGAGGTAGCGCTGTCGACAGCACTTGGCTGCCTGTCCGGCCCGCCGGAACCACAAGCTCAGCAGAACCTGGCCGTGCAGATTTATGATCTGTACGCCGTACACGAATCGGAAAGCGTGCGTTTTGCGCTGCTGGCTGAATTGCACGACCCGCGCTATCTGACCCTGTCCGATCTGCAGCAGATCTATGGCGCCTTGTCGCAACAGCTGCAGCAGACCGATGCGGCCACGAAGCAATTGCTGCAAGCGCTGGCCAAAGTTTGCGTTCCGCCACGCTGATGTCCAAAGAGGCAAATCGACATCCTGCCGTGCTGGTACTGTGTGAAGACGCGGCCGAATATCGCCCGCTGTTGGGCCCACTGGCTGATCAGGGCGTACGCGTTGACTACGCAGAAAGTTCTGATCAGGCTCTCCGTTTTCCCAATGGTCACGCTGTTATGCTGGCGCAACCGCAACTGGCTGCTGAGGTCATCGACCAGCTGCCTGGCGTGAAATGGGTGCAGTCCAGCTGGGCCGGTATCACTCCTTTGCTGCACACAAAACGTCAGGATTATCTGCTTACCGGCGTGAAAGAAGTGTTTGGTGAGCAGATGGCCGAGTACACCCTGGGCCATATCCTGGCGCATGAACTGCGCATGGCTGAACGGCGCGAACGGCAGGCTCAGAAAACCTGGTGGGCGCAGTCTTCCGGACGTTTACACGGCAAAATCCTTGGCCTTATGGGCACTGGTTCGATCGGTGCACATATTGCCCGCACTGCACAGTGCTTGGGCTTGAAGTCGATTGGTTTTAGTCGCAGTGGTGCAGTGCATGAAGAATTTTTGCAGGTCTTTAGCGAACATGAACTGGATCTTTTTCTACAGCAAGCGGATTACGTGGTAGCGGTTCTGCCGGATACCCCGCAAACCGCCGGACTGATGAACGCCGGGAGATTTGCGGTGATGAAGCGCAGCGCTTTGTTCATCAACATAGGCCGCGGCAACCTGGTGGATGAGCTGGCGCTGGAGCAGGCTTTACGGCAAGGCCAATTAGCGGGCGCGGTGCTGGATGTATTTCGCCAGGAGCCGCTGAGCCCGCACCATCCCTTGTGGGATACGCCGGGATTGGTCATTACTGGCCACGTAGCCGCACAAAGTTGGCCAGAGGATATTGCGGCGATTTTTCTGGACAACTACCAGCGGTTTGTGGGGCAGCAGGCCCTGCGCTATCTGTTCGATCGTCAGCGCGGTTACTGATCCAGGCGCGACAGTTCAGTTGCAATGTCCGAGCCCAGCCGGACATTGTTGATGAGCAGGGCGGTATTGGCCTGTACGCTTGCGCCCTCAGTGAGCTGCTGCAGGCGCGCTAATAGCCACGGAGTCAGTTCCTTGCCAGTAATTCCGCACTGTTCCGCCTCACGGCAGGCATCAGCAATAAGCTGTTCCATGTCATCGCGATCCATGGCGGAATCAGCAGGAATGGGGTTGACTACGAGTGCGCCCGCCAGGCCCAGTGACCATTGAATCTGCAAGGCCTGAGCGATGTCTGCCGCACGGTCATACCGCTGATCAACTGCAAATGCACTGTCGCGACTGTAGAAGGCTGGCAGGCTATCGGTTTGATAGCCGATCACCGGCACGCCATGCGTTTCCAGATATTCCCGCGTCAAGCCCAGGTCGAGAATCGCCTTGGGGCCGGCACAGACCACCGCCACCGAAGTACGTGCCAGCTCCTGCAGGTCTGCTGAAATATCAAAACTGCTGGCCGCACCGCGATGCACGCCGCCTATGCCGCCGGTCGCAAAAACGCGCACACCCGCGAGCTGCGCAATCATCATGGTGGAAGCCACCGTGGTTGCGCCTGGTTTTCCGGACTGCAGTACAAATGAGAGATCGCGGCGGCTACATTTGGTCGCCTTGTGGCCACATTCCGCCAGTTGCTGCAATTCACTGGCTTCCAGGCCCAGCCGCAGTTTGCCGCCCAGCACAGCAGCGGTTGCCGGCACCACGCCTTGCTCACGCACCGCAGCTTCTATCGCTAACGCAGTTTCGAGATTATGCGGCCAGGCCATGCCGTGGCTAATGAGGGTGGACTCCAGCGCCAGCACCGGTTGGCCACTTGCCAGGGCTTGCTGCACTTCTGCTGAAACTGACAGGTACTTTTCAAAACCCGGCATCATGCATCAAGTTTCCTGGCAAACATCCATTGGCAAGCATGCTGGCAAACATCCATCGGCAACCAGCAGCAGCCGACCATCATTGACGATTGTATTTTTTCATCAAGGCCTGCAGGCGCTCGTGCGGAAGGCCGTAAACGGTATTGCCATTAATGCCGGTCATATCGCGGCCTGCTACCAATGCGTTGACGATGGCTTCTTCAACGGCCTGCACCGTAGCGAGGAACAGAGGGCTGAGGGCATCGTTGGGCAAAAACGCTGCCTGCTTTTCGCCTACCCGCGCGGCCGCGCCCGGATTGGCGATGGAGAAAGCGATGAAGATATCGCCCGAGCCATTGCCCGCATAACTGCCCACCCGTGCCAGGCCCATGGGCACCCGGCGGGCGATGCGTTTGAGCTGGTGCGGCAGCAGCGGCGCGTCGGTGGCAAGCACCACTATGATGGAGCCCGTGTCTTCTTCGGGCGCACCTTCGCTGGGCATCAGATCGGTGATCTCCTGTCCTACCGGCACACCGGCAATAGTCAGCGTGTCGCGCACACCATAGTTGGACTGCACCAGCACGCCAATGGTGTATCGCGCCGCGCCTTCACCCACTTGCCGTGATGCGGTACCTATGCCGCCTTTGAAATCGTGAGTCATCATGCCGGTACCGCCGCCCACACCGCCTTCGGCTACCGGCCCGGAGGTGGCGTTGTCCAGTGCGGCGAAAGCATGTTCCGCTTTCACATGGAAACCATTGATGTCGTTCAGCCAGCCATCGTAGGTTTCGGCCACTACCGGCAAAGACCAGAACACCCCCGGTTCACCCGGAAGATCCTCGTAGAGTTTGTTTTCCAGTTGCCAGGCGATCACCGCGTCGCGCACCACGCCCACGCTGTGGGTATTGGTGATCAATACCGGACCTTCCAGGAAGCCGCCTTCTTCCACCCAGGTGGTGCCGGTCATTTCGCCATTGCCGTTGAGCGAATACCAGCCGGCAAAAACCGGATCGTAGCTTTTGCCACGCGGCAGAACTGCCGTGACTCCAGTGCGCACCGGGCCCTTGCCCACCTGCAGCGGGCCTTCACCGGAAATCAGCGTAACCTGGCCGACCGTCACGCCCGCCACATCGGTGATGGCATTGTAGGGGCCGGGATTGCCACTGAAGGGTATCCCCAGGTCGCGGGCGCGCAGCGCTGGCTCGTGTTCGGCGGCGTGCAATGATTGGGCAGGAATGTGACTCATGGCCACGATCATGCTGCAAACGGCGAGCCAAGACAACGGCCTAGGTACTGCATTGAAGGGATACATAGGCAATCTCATGTGGTTCAGAATTCGCCAGCCCAGTATGCATCCAAACCAAGCTTTCAGGCATGACATAATGTCTGCTGCTCGTATCCGCTGCCGGTGAATAGCATGTCCCGATTTATTTTTGCCTTAGGTATTCTGCTGGTCAGCTTCGGATTGACCGCCGCTGAATTTGCCGATCGCGTGTTACTGAACGGCAAGATCATCACAGTAGACCGGCGCGACTCGGTGCAGCAAGCCATCGCGATCAGGGGCGTACACATTCTCGCCGTGGGCAGCACCAGCGAGATCGAAAAGCTGATCGGCCCGGGCACCGAGACGATAGATCTGGCCGGTCGAACGGTCACGCCCGGTTTGCTCGATGCCCATGCGCACTTTGCCAATGGCGGCTTATCCCGCTTGCGCAATATCAATCTCAGTTATCCGAAGGTGAAAAATATCGCTGATGTGGTTGCGCTGGTTGAAGAGCGCAACGCAACTTCAGGCGAGGGTGACTGGATCATTGGCCGCGGCTGGGACGAAGGCAAATTGCAGGAATTGCGTTATGTTTACGCCAGCGATATCGACCCGGTATCCGGCAACCGACCGGCCTGGCTGGTGCATACCATGGGTCATTACGGCGTGGCCAACAGCCTCGCCCTGGTGCTGGCCGGGATTGATGAGAACACACCGGACCCAGCCGGTGGCGTGATCGATCGCGATGCCGATGGCAGGCCCACTGGGGTTCTCAAGGAAAGTGCCATGGGTCTGGTTTCCCGGCATATTCCCGCGTCTGATGAAAGCCAGAAACGCGAAGCCATCCGGCACATGGCGCGTGAATTCAATAGCGAATGCATGACCGGCGCCAAGGATCCCGGCATCGGCTGGGCTGACCGTAGTCTCGAAGACTCACTCAACGCCTGGCAGGCTTATCAGGATGTGCTGGCTGAAGGCGCGCTGAGTGTGCGCATTTTCGCGCTGTGGCCCAGCCCGCAGAATATGGACGATGCGCGCTCGCTGATCCGGGCGATCAGTCACTTCACCAAGCCCCATGAAAGCACCGGTGACGACAGGCTGATTTCAGGTGGCATCAAGATATTCGCGGATGGCAGTGGCGGCGCGCGCACGGCCTGGTTGTGGGATAACTGGAACAAGAACCGCACGGGTATTGATGAGGGCAACAGCGGTTACCCCGCCTTTGATGCCGAGACGATCCGCAACCTGATTTTTCTCTATCACCAGAATGACCTGCATATGGGTGTGCATGCCATCGGTGACCGCGCTATTGATTGGGTGGTGGCGAGCTATGCGCTGGCCCTGCAGTCCGATGGCCGCAAGGGCCTGCGGCATTCCATCATTCACGCCAACATCCCCACCGAGCTTGCGATGAACACCATCGTCGCCCTGCAGCGTGAATTTGATGCAGCCTATCCTGAGCCCAGCCCCGGCTTCACCTGGTGGATCGGCGATACCTATGCGGGTAATTTCGGGGAAAAGCGCAGCCAGCGGCTGAACCCTTTCAACAGTTTCCAGCAAAAGGGCATTCAATGGGCCAGTGGCTCGGATTTTGATGTCACACCCTATCCGGCGCGCTATGGCATCTGGGCATCCATAGCCCGGGAGCCCTTGCTGGGGGTGTTCGGCAAAGACGCTTTTGGTAGCACTGAATCGGTAGACGTTCACACGGCGCTGCGCAGCTACACGCGCTGGGCGGCACAGCAAATGTTCCTGGAAAAGAAAATCGGCAGCATCGAGCCGGGCAAATATGCGGACCTGGCGGTATGGGATACGGATTTTTACACCGCGCCTACGGCCAGCATCAAGGATGCGCGATGCGAGATGACGCTATTTAATGGTGAGGTGGTTTTTCGCGCTGAGGATCTGACTGCTGAGCCATCAGCTAAGCCACTGCCCGAGAGCCCTGTCAGCACTGCGGTTCATTGATCTTTCAGCTTCCAGACCACCTGGCGGAGGCCGGAGTGACAGAATAAATGCTGTTATGCCCTGCACGTTTCTTTGCCTTCATGCCCCACTCATTTCTTCGCCGTCATCCGCGCCAGGTATCTTCGCTGTCATCCCGGTCATGTACCTTCACGGTCATGCCGGACCTGAGCCGGCATCCACTTTTTTCTCTACCTTCATGCTGGCGAACGCCGGAATCGCCCGAAGTATGGATCCCGGCTCTGAAGGCTGGGACGACGGCCGGCTCTCAAGGCCGTGAATGACGGCGACAGGACTCAGGCAGTCACGATCACCTTGCCATCGCGCTCACCCTGAGCTGCAACAGCCACCGCCTGCTTGATGTCTTTTACGCGATACGTCTGGTGTATTGGTGCGCGCAGCTTGCCCTTCAGGATCAGCCCGGTCAGTTCCCCATACAGCTTCTGTTGTTCGGCCACGCTGGCCTGGCGGAACCACTTGGCCAGCCAGAAACCGCGCACCCGCACATCTTTGAACACCAGCATGCCAGCCGACATCTGGCAAGGCTCGCCACTCATCATGCCGTAGTTCACCAGCGTGCCCTCTGGCGCCAGGCATTCGCCCAGGCGGGCACAGGCCGCACCACCCACCGCATCAATGCCGAGTTTGATGGCTGCTCCGCCAGTGGCTTCTGCCACCCGCTTGGCCAGTTTCTCTCCGTCTACCAGCACCACATCAGCACCCTCGGCCTTGAGTGCTGCGATCAGTGATTCACGGCGTACGATATTCACCGTTTTCAGCCCACGCATGGCCGCCAGTTGCACCAGATAGTTGCCCACCCCGGAGTTGGCGGCATTCTGGATTACCCAGTCGCCGGCTTGCAGATCAACAAATTCGCTCAGCAGCAAGGCCGCAGTGGGTGGATTGATGGTAATCATGGAAAGTTGCAAGGGATCCGCATCGTTGGGCAGTGGCACCAGCTTGCTGGCAGCAGCCACCAGGTGCGTGGACCAGGTACCCATGCCCACCGGCAGCAATACCGTTTGCCCTATGGCCGGACTGCTGACGCCCGGGCCATGAGCCGCCACCCGACCCACACCCTCGTTGCCGGCAAATGCGGGCAAGGGTGGCAGAATTCCATAACCACCGGTGATGGTGAGCACATCGGAAGGGTTGATGGGTGCGGCCAGCAGCTCCAGCAACACCTCGCCTTCCTGCAGCTTCGGGTTTGGAAATTCAACGGCCTCGATCAACTCCTGTGGCTTTGGGCCACGTTGCTGGTATTGCGCTCTTAACATGATCTTTCATCTCTCGTCTTTGGTGATACAGGGTATCTGCAAGTCAGCGCTGGTATGTGTATGCACCTATAATGGGCCGGGTGGGGATAAGACAAAGCACCTGGAAAATAACCAATAGCGAAGAACGCAGCATGACCCAGCACCAACTCATTGAATTTAAGGGTAGCACCCCTTAAAGATGATTACCGACTATCAGGCAAAATATTTTGCTCATGAGCTGACCAAGCGCTGTTCGTCAGACAGTGCGGAAAAGCTCGCAGGCGCAGTCGCAAGCGCCCAGGTAGATTTGAACCCCCACCAGGTCGATGCAGCCTTGTTTGCCTTCCGATCGCCGCTTTCCAAAGGGGCCCTTCTAGCGGACGAGGTGGGGCTTGGCAAGACCATCGAGGCGGGTCTTGTCCTGGCGCAGAAGTGGGCAGAGCACAAGCGGCGTATGCTGGTGATTACACCCTCCAACTTGCGCAAACAGTGGTACCAGGAGTTGACCGAGAAGTTTTTCCTGCCTTGTCGACTACTTGAATCAAAATCCTATAACGCCGCGGTCAAACTGGGAGATATTCAACCTTTTCAGGGCCCAGAAATCGTTATTTGTTCCTACCAGTTTGCCAAAAGCAAGGCCGACGACTTAAAGGCTGTGCCCTGGGACCTCGTAGTTATCGATGAAGCGCATCGGCTGCGAAATGTCTACAAGCCCCAAAACGTCATCGCCAATGCACTCAAGATCGCCCTGGCTGGTAAAGACAAGCTATTACTCACCGCCACTCCATTGCAGAACTCCCTTTTGGAGCTATATGGCTTGGTGAGCTTTATTGACGAGCACACCTTCGGTGATCT
>JANOGQ010000172.1:0-8295 GCA_031406105.1 Lysobacterales bacterium
CAACTCTGAATAAATCAGAGTTGCCCTAGGTTGCTTGCAGGCCGGTCGCCAGACTGGCTTTGAGCGCTTCAGCCTGCTGCCAGATACGCCCAAACTCGCTGCCGCCGGCAAGCACCAACAGTAAATCACCTGCTCTGGCACTGGCCAATGCAGCTGCTATAGCCTTAGTGTGATTCAGTTCCAGTTGTATGGCAGTGGATGGAACTCCTGTCTCCAGCAGGTACTGTTTCAGCAAGCGGGGGATTTCTTCCTGCTCGCGACCCCGCAAACCCGGGTAGCGTCGGCAAATAAAATGATCAAAATGCCCATGCAGGTAGCTGATGGCCTGCTCGATCTCGCGGTTCTGCCGATCACCGGAAAATGCCAGGCACAATATCTTGCGGCCGGCAATTTTCTGCTGGTCAGTGTAGCCACAGATTGCCCTGAATCCGTCCAGATTATGCGCGTAATCCATGATGAACTGGAAAGGCAAACCCTCCATGCGGTTCAGCCGACCAGGCGCACTGCGGTAGTCCGTAGTAAATCCTGCCAGAGCAGAACGGATCTGTTCCAGACTGAACCCCAGAAAGGCACAGGCCAATGCCGCCTGCATCGCATTGCAGGTATTGTGGGCGGCTGAGCCCTGAAATGTGGCGGGTATTTCCCGTTCGGCCATCAGTGGCTTACGATGGCCATTCTGGTACATGACCAGCCAGGGTTCAGCCTGCTCCGTTTCCAATATGCAGAGCATGCCAGGTCTGTCCAGCTGCAGCTGCAACTCAGCAGCACCACGCTTGAGCGAGACCAGACCAATATTCTCCGCCACTGCGTCGGACATCATGCTCAGGCTGAAATTATTATCTGCGTTAAGAACGGCGGCGTGTCGAGCTCTCTTGATGGCCAGGGCTTTGGTGGCAGCTATGCCCTGAAGGTCGTGCACACCAATCCGCCCAAGGTGGTCCTCCGTCACATTGGTGCAAACAGCAACATCGCAGAAGCGATAAGAAAAACCGGCACGGAGTATCGAACCGAAGTACTCCTCGATTACCACGAAATCGACTTGCTCCTTCTCAAACAGCCGGAACTGCCTGCCGGATCCTCCTTTGCCCTCCTTGGCGATCATCTGACCGTTCACATAAATACCACCGGTAGACGCCAACCCCGTGCCCAGCCCTGATTGACGGGCTATGGTTTCAATCATCCGGCAGCTTGTAGTCTTGCCATTGGTTCCCGTCACGGCAACGATCGGCACGCGCGAATTTGACCCAGCAGGAAACAGGTAATCGACATAGGCTGCGGCAACCCGGTCGAGCAGGACCGGGTTATCGGCCAATAATTCATCGAGTTTTGGCGCCAGGTTGAAATCCAACCAGGCGCCAGCTGTATCGTTCAGTGAACGCCCAATATCGGTGCAACACAAATGCAGTTCCAGCAAGCCACTACCCAGCTTGCCGGCCAGTGCCTCCGCCATACGCCGGGTTTCCGCTGCAAGCTGGTGCAAATGTTGCTCCTGGCCTTCACGAATCAATGCCAGTACTTGCTTGCCAAGCAGCAGTAAACACCAGTCATCGCCCTGCACCATTGCCTGTAAGTCGATCTGGCTGCCGTAGCGCCTTGCTACATCCAGAGTCCTACGCAGTTCATCTGCGTTGCCAATGCCGGGCCACTGGAAAATCTGCCCATTGTTGGCAGTTACAGTAAGCCCGATGGGATAGCCAATGCGCTCAGCCGACCTAAGGGCGTGTTTGCTCAAGGTGCAGTTACCGGCTTGCGGATCTGTTCTGGCCAACGGCAGGTGCAAATCAGCAAGCACCGCACGGCGCGCCGCAGGATTATGCAACAGGGGCAGCAAGTCAGCATGGCGGCTGACGCAAAGGGTGCCGTCAAGGATTAACTGATGAGCACAATGCCCCAGTTTCAACAAACCATTAGGGCGAATACGGAACCCCCCCTTCACACCCTGATACGGTGCCCGCTCCAGTTTGACACAGGGAATATCCCTGGCATCGGCAGCACGAATGATAGCCTCGGCATCAAGTGGCAATACTCTGGGATTAGCGACCGCGAGAAATCCGGCGATAGATTCCTCCTGCATTTCAACGGCCTCACCTTCCATATCTGGCATGCTGATCCGGGGTTCCAGCTCGGTCAGTATCTTCAAAGACAGGAGTACTGCAGCAGCCGCTACCGCATCATGTTCATATTCGAACCAGACCCAAAACCCATTTCCCTGCTGATCGGCAAGCACGCCATTTTCTGTGACCCGATGCCCACCTGTCTGTTGCAGCACTATGGCGAGTTGGGCAAATGCCAGGCAGAAATTCTCTTCTGCTCCATTCTGGTTCGGTAATTGCTGCTGCAGAACTGCAGCATGGGCGATGCCTGCTTGATCGAGCCTGCTTGCCAGCTGCATGAAAAGCAATTCACTACGGTTTTGCAGCGCGGCCTGTTCAAGCGAATTGAAAATAAATTGCTGTTCAAATACGGTCTGTTCGGACCTTCGACTGGGCCCCAGCAACCATAATTTTTCCCTGATTTCCATAGGGTAAGGATTGTACGTGCTGATCCGGGTGGGAGGCTAATACCCGCCACCTTGCGGGGTGGATTGATCGAGATGCTTGCCGGATCAAGCAAGCACTGATTGATTCTGCGTTTTTTAATCCTGCAGATTGATGTCGACCATCAATTCATTGGCCAGCAACTCCAGCTCGTCTTGCAGCAATGCACGGCTCACTCCTTCGGGAACCCTTAGCCTTGCTTTGGCCCTGAACAGCATTTCCCCCGACATGGAAGCGCTTTCGCAGCTGCTCTCCAGCTCCAGAACATTGACGCCGTGGCGGTTGAGGATGTAAGTGATATCACGAACAATGCCCGGCCGATCCTGGCCGACCAACTCCAGTACAAACTCACGCGCTTCGCCATCTGCCGAGGCATCTGTACTGCGCTGAGCAGTAATGTGCATGCCTTCTTCATCCAGTTGTTGCAGTTGCTGGATCAGGGTAGCGCTCTGCTCAGCGGGAACCTGGGCCAGCAGGATGCCGGCAAACTTCCCTGCCAGCGAAAGCATGCTGCTTTCTGTCCAGTTGCCCCCGTGCTGCTCAACCAGCTGAGATAGCCGCGCGACGATGCCAGGACGATCATCACAGATCACCGTCAACACCAGGGATTCAAACAAGGGTTTGTGAGTCATAGAAAAATCCGATCGGGCAACAGGTATAACCAAACCGCCTGAGACCACCAGCCGGCAGAATCAGACCCGCTCGATCACAATCCGCAATTTGAGTGTGAACACCGCCACTTGATTCAGAAAACCTGGAGATTCACGCACTCCTACTGACAATTCGGTTTGGTGCGCTGATATCCGATCCACTACGCTGGGGCAGGGGCAAGTCAGGTCGCTTTCAACCGTTCCAGAATCGTTTTGGAACAGGTCAACCTCTGTAGCCAACAGGATCAGCCGGATCAGGATACTCTGCTCGCCGTCACCTGCGGGCAACACCAGTGGCCCTGATAGCCCAGGTGGATCCTGCACAAATCCTGCTGGCAGATTGTGCTTTTTGACTTTGATATGACCTTCGCCTTTGAGGCCCTCATTGAAAACCTTGACGGCCAGATCGAATTTCCAATCGTCCCCAATATCTCCTTCCTGGCCTTCTGAAAGGACTGAGATTGTTACTTTGAAAGCCATTGATTGCTCCTCGCACTGCAAATTCATATTTCGCAAAATCAGCCGGTGAGTCTATCAGTTAATTCCTGATTCTGCCCATACTTGCGTCGGCAACTCAGAACATCATCGACCACGCAACGATTAAGTTGCCCAGATCTGTGCCGGTCCGGGTGTTAGTCTGACTGATCGCATAGGTGAGCTTGACGCTCTGGTACATGCTCAGTGGCATGCCAAAACTGACTGCCGAGAAATTCACCCGGCCGGCGTCATCCTGGTCAACGCCATCGATGGTGTTTTCCCCGCCGTAGCCATAGCCACCACTCGCACCGGCCCAGATTCCCCGCTGGAAATTGTAGATCACATGACCCTGGACAAACCACAGGGGATCCTGTTCCCGATCTGTGCCTCTGAAAAATTCGTCGTTCTCGCCAAACAGGAAAACTGAGGCCGTGGTTTCAAATTCCCAATTCTGGCGCTGGTGCAGGACGCCAATTTGGGGCCTCAACACATAACGATTGCCACCGAGGTTGATCAGGCGGTCGACACGATACTCGCCCAGCGGCAAGGTCAGGTCGACCGCCACACCCGCAAGCGTACGCACTGGATGGGCAGCCCGGAAGCTGGCAAACTCCTTGCCCTGCAAAGCAGGCGAGCCCAGCAGGTTGACGGAAAACCGCAGGGATGGATCTGCGAAGCCATGCCGCCGTGTGGATGCCGCTTGCCCAATCAGCGTCCCCTCCCAATACCCATAGGCATAGGGAAGGTTGGCTTCTATTCGTGCAGTCTTTCCCCCAAGGTTGAAACTGTAAATGTACCCGGCGCCCAAGGTGTACAGGTCCATGGTGGCATCTTCAATCTGCAGTGTCGGGTCAAACGAGATGTCACCAGTGCTGTAGTTACTAGCAAGCCCAATGAAGTGATGGTTGATCGGCAAATGCGTCCAACGCCTGGGTTCAAGAGTCTGCGACCAGCAATCCGATACAGCCAGGAATAACAACAACCCTACGCACAATCGACCACGGATCGAAAACATTGGATAGCCCCAACATCTGCACATTATGTTTCCAGGCAGACTGCCTGAATATCCATCATTATCTAAGGAAGCTCTGATTAATTCATCCCTGAATTACCAGAGCACGCAAAACAGAAAATGTCATTTCTGTTTTGCTTCATTTTCAATGATTTACAATCATTGAAAATGGCGGCACATCCTTATGCTGCGGAAACTCTTAATAAATCAGAGTTTCCCTAACAAGCATTGCGCAAGCGTCTATGGCACTGAGCACTTGCGTTGAGGGGGCTTGCCTGAACAGAATAGCTTTTGCGCTAATCTGCACTGATGGTTGAATTACCAGAAACAACGAACAACATACCCATGCCAAATCAACTGGATCGCTATCGCATTCTCTACCTCACCGACAAGAGTGACCGCGGAGAATCAGCCATGATCATGGGTGTCCATCAGATGGGCCACCAGGTGGAAGTTTTTGGCAAACTGGACTCGGAACACGTTCAACGAATTCGCGACCGTGGAATTCCCGTCAGCGACGTGCGTTGGAAGAAAAAACTGGACCGTAAAGTGCTGAAGGACATACGCAAAGTCGTTCTTGAAAAGGATATTAATATCATCCATACAGGTAACAGCCGCACTACCCTGCATATGGTCTTAGCCACCCGGAAACTGCAGCGCATGGGCAAATCACCCAAATTGATTGCTTACCTGGGCGTAACGGGCAATGTAACCTGGTGGTCACCCTTATCCTGGGTACGTTTCCTGAATCCGCGCATAGACCGCATCATCTGCGTGGCTGAAGGTGTGCGCCTGTACCTGCTTCAGGATGTTCGCCTGCTAGGCCTGAAACTGAACCCTGATAGAGTGGTAACCATTTACAAGGGCCATAAACTGGAATGGTATCAGTCTGAGCCGGCAGATCTGGCTCAGTTCAACATTCCGCCTGATGCCAAGGTGGTAACGGTTGCTTCCCGGCTGCGCCCGCGCAAAGGCATACCCGAACTGATCCGCGCTTTGGGTAAATGCAGGCCCGAATACCCCATTCACTTGCTATTCCTGGGCCATGAAGGCAACGCAGAAATTCATACCGAGGTGGCCAGATTGCCACACCCGGAACGCGTGCATTTTGCCGGCTATCGAAAAGACGCCCCGGCTATCATGGCTGCCAGTGATGTGTGTTGCTTGCCAGTACTCAGTGGTGAGGGGCTGTCACGGGCAGTTATCGAGGGTATGGCCTAGGGGTATGCCCGCTGGTGACGCCGGTTGGCGGCAATACCGAACTGGTCATTGATGGTGAATGTGGCTTGGTGGTTCCCGCCGGTGACGAAGCTGCGCTGGCTTTGGCGCTGGAACGGTTGTACGAGCATCCACAGGAGCGGAAACGTATGGGTGAGGCAGCTCGTGTAAGGATTGATCAGCATTTCAACAGCGATGAAACTGTGCGCCAGACTGTGGCCTTGTATCAGCAAGTGATGACTGAAGCATGAATCCTGCAGGCCGGGTTGTTTGCCGTGGATTTACTTAGGCAACTCAGATTGGTTCAGAGTCGACGCGGTACAAGGAAGTGCCGCCCATGCTTGAACCCGCGAATTAAGTGCTTCCTGCGCAAAAAAACCCGCCGTCTTGCGACGGCGGGTTTCTGATTGAACGAACTCAGTAGTTGTAGGAGATCTCGAGCCCTACAATCTTGCCTCTGACCAGGGGTGAGAATGTGCCACCCACTGGCACTGGGCCCAGCAAATTCGGTAACTGGGTATCACCACCATGATTTACGCTATCCAGCAGGTTCTTGCCATACAGGGAGAACACCCAGTGATCACCGGTCCGAAGATCAAAGCCAGCGTCAAGAATTTCCTGGTCCAGCAAGAAACCCAGGTTGTTGTCGGTGTAGAAAGAGTCGTCACGGTAGGCATAACTGATGCGCGAGCTTAATACACCCCAATCTCCCAGGGTCAGGTCATTGGTCAAGCCTATGCTCCAGGTCAGATCGGCAGCACGTGGCAATTCCAGTGCTTTGTCTTTGCCATCAATTACGCGGTCACCGTTCAAGTCAAAGAAGATGGACTTATAGCTCGGATCAATCCAACCCAGGGTGGCCAGCACTGCTGAGTTGGAACCCAGCGCAAACACACCATCCAGTTCAATACCCCAGATTTCTGCATCAGCGGTATTCTTGATCACCTGGACCACGCCGGCGATCGGATCAGGCAGATTCACTTCTCGCTGCATGTCATCTATGGTCTGGTAGAACAAGGCGCCATTCAGTCGCCCAAGGCCGCCAAGCTCAGTCTTGAAGCCAAGTTCGTAGTTGGTCACCGCTTCCTGATCAAATGGACCGGGGCCAAAGTTGACCGTGTCCACGGCAGTATTGCGCAGGTTATATCCACCGGAACGATGGCTGCGGGAAATGTGGCCATAGGTACGCAGATCATCACTGACATGCCAGGTTGCACCCACTTTGCCATCCACCGAATTCCAGGAATCACTATCCTTGAAGTCGAAGGGACAGAATTTGGGATCACCCAATACAACGTTACAGCGGTTGTTGGTGCCGGCAGCTAGCGAACTCACGTTACGGATCAAGGAGGCTATATCGGCACTCTTGTCTTCGGTGCTGAAACGCAAACCGCCGGTCAGGGTCCAGGCGTCCGATATGTCGTAATCCACGCTCCCGAACCAGGCCAATGAATCTACTTCATAATTACCACCGCCATCCTGTACCAGTGCCGGAGCCACGTTGCCAGTGGCGATACCCAACAGGTTGCGGCGTTCGTGGTAGTTGACCTCGTTGGTAAACCAGAAAACACCGCTGGTAACCGTGGCTTCTCCAAACGTTCCAACGTATCGCAGCTCGTTGCTTAACTGCTCCTGGTCGTTCCAGACCGCGGCGTGAAACAGCCAGCGGGGTTGCGCGTCGATGTCACTCAAACCCGTGGATGTAAAATCTTTCCAGCCGAGAATATTGGTAATGGTGCCATCACCAAAGGCCACGTCCCAGTCCACTTGCAGGGTGACCAGGTCGTTCTCCATGTCGTAGAAACCAGGCTCATCAATGGAAAAATCGAAACTGTCCCGTTCGAAATTTGCAAAAGTTCCAGGTCTGCCTGAACCATTGGTATGGGTTTGCGCAGACGGCCCATCGCCCTCGGACACCATATGCTCCCAGCGCAAGGTAATAGCCACATTATCAGTAGCAGCAAAAGTCATGACCGGACGGAAAATCTTGGTTTCAGCTGCACCGTGGTTTGATCCGTCAAGCAGGTTGGTAAACCAGCCGTCATCATCGTGATAGTAAGCACTCAATCGCAAGCCGATGGCATCAGTAACAGGCCCACCGATGGCGCCCATTCCGTAATAGGCAGAACCTCCATCGCCATTCGGATTGGCTTCATATGCGCCTCTCGCCGAAAACTCAAATTCATCGCCAGGCTTTTTGGTGTTGATCAATACGGCACCACCCGTCACGTTGCGACCGAACAGGGTGCCCTGCGGGCCGCGCAGCACTTCTATGCTCTGGATATCGAACATGTCGATAACCACGCCCTGATTCAGCCCAGGTCATCACCTTCAACCTGGACGAGTATTTTGGCCTTGCCAGCGATGCCCTGCAAAGCTATCACCGCTGGATGCGCGAGCA
>JANOGQ010000207.1:0-3190 GCA_031406105.1 Lysobacterales bacterium
GCCTATGCCGATGCCATGCGGGCGCTGCACCAGAAATATCCCGAAGATGATGATGCAGCTGCCTTGTTTGCCGAAGCCCTGATGAACAATATGCCATGGGATTACTGGATCGATCCGGATAATCCCCGGCCGCAAACCGAAGAAGTTATTTCAGCCCTCGAAACCGTGCTGGCCCGATCACCCAATCACCCCATGGCCCTGCATCTGTACCTGCATGCGGTGGAGGCCTCGTCCCAACCCGAACGCGCCGAAGCGGCTGCGGACCGACTGCTGGGCCTGGTGCCCGGCGCCGGCCACCTGGTACACATGCCTTCGCATATTTTCTGGCGAGTGGGCCGCTATCACGATGCAACGGTAGCCAATGAACGCGCTGCTGCGGTGGACGAGAGCTATATCGCGCAGTGTAATGCCCAGGGCTTTTATCCGGCCATGTACTATCCCCACAATATCCACTTCCTGTGGGCTGCCGCCAGCATGGAAGGCCGCAGTGCAGTGGCTATCGATGCTGCCAGACGCGTGGCTGCCAATGTACAGGTGGGTGTGATCAACGAATTTCCGATGGTGGAGTTTTTCCATACCATTCCGCTACTGGCACTGACTCAGTTCGGCCACTGGGATGAAATCCTGCAACAGCCGCAACCGGCAGCTGAGCTGGATTATTCCAATGCCATCTGGCACTACGCGCGCGCCACGGCCTTTGCGGCCACCGGCGATCTGGCTGCTGCGAAGGCTGAGCACAACGCAATGCAGCCCTTGCGCGATTCCGACAAGGTACTTTATCTCGATGGTGTGATGTATCCGGCCAGCCAGTTGTTATTGATTGCTGATGAGCTGGTACAGGGTGATATGGCCATGGCCAGCGGCGACCATGATGCAGCCATAACGCACTACACCGCAGCGGTTGAGGCACAGGATGTGTTGCCCTATACCGAGCCGCCTTTCTGGTATTACCCCAACCGTCAATCGCTGGGCAAAGCCCTGTTAGCAGCAGGCCGGGCAGCTGTAGCAGAAGCAGTCTATCGTCGTGACCTGGAAATTTATCCGCACAATGGCTGGTCATTATTTGGCCTCGTGCAAAGCCTGCAAGCGCAGGGCAAGGATGATGAGGCGGCAGCTCAACAGGAGATGTTCAGCCATGCCTGGAGTCAGGCAGACATTGAACTGACGTCCTCACGGCTTTAATCGGGCAATGGATCAGTGGCCTGGCGGCGCAGCGGCAGCCAATCGCCGTTGTGCCAGCCAGCTGCGCAGCGGTAAAGGCAGATACAGCAGGAAGAATCCGAAAATGACCAGCGGTAGCTTGTCGGCACCCCAGTAATCCATACTGACACCTGCCAGGAAAGGTCCGGCGATGGTTCCAACCGCCCAGCACGCGGTGAAGGCGCTGCTGGCACCGGCCAGCTGATGTCCCTTGAAGCGCTCGCCTACCAGAATGATGCCCAGGGCATAAATCATGCCCTCCACTCCGCCAAAGACAAAAAAGAACACTAAGGCCAGTACGTCGTTGTGCAAAACATGCGGCATCAGTAACAGACCCAGCATGGTGAGTACCACGCAAGCCACCAGCATACCCATGCGGTTGACGTGATCAGCCAGCCAGCCCAGCGGCAGGATCAATATCATGCTGCCGACACCAATGATGCTGATCAACAACAGCGAAAAAGCTTCGGTAGTGCCCAGGTACATACCGAACAGGGGGAAAAACGTGATTATGGATTCCGCCGCAGCGGCATAAGCAACATTAGCCAGCATGATCACTGGCGCCAGCAGAAACAGTGTCCAGACCCCATCGGTTTGGCTTCCTTTGGGCTGCATGCGATGGCCGTGGGCAAAAAACAGCGGCAGTGAAGCCAACAGCACCAGAGCGCTGGTGGCGGCGAAAGGCAGCAGGCCTTGTGAACCGGTGAAGATCAACAACAAGGGGCCCAGGGCAAAGCCGGCTGCGCCGGCGGAACCGTATACTGCGATCACACGGCCACGGCTGCGCTCTTCAGCCAGCTCATTGATCAGGGCTTCGCTGGCTATCCACAACATGGCATTGAATGCGCCAATCAGGAAACGCAGCGGAAACCAGAACCAGACATTCGGAAAGCTGCCCGCAACCAGTAACAGAATCGCCACCACCACGGTCACGATTTGCATGATGCGCGCCGGCTCAAAGCGCCGCAGCAGAAAAGGCGCAAAGGGAGCGATGGCCAATATGGCAGCTGCCTGGCTTACGGTACTCAGGCCAATCAGGGTCTTACTGACACCCTGCCCGTCCAGCACCAGCGCCAGCAGCGGAAAGGTAATGCCATAAACCAGGTTAACGATGGCCATGGCCACAATAACGCCAACCAGACCGCGGCGCCGCGTACTTCGAGCTGTAGGGTCTGTGGATGGCATTTCAACTCGGATTGCAGAAGCGGATTGCCCTGTCGGCATGATAGATTGCAGTTCACAAGCTGTCACTGGGTAACTGTCCTTATGAAACTGTCCCGAAACCTCAATTCAGCATTTCTGCTGGCGGCGCCGTTGATTGTTGCTGCGGCCGGCTTGTCATTGCCTGCTGCCATGGTCCTGCTGTTGTCATTACTGCTTTGGCGCTGGCTGCTGGTGCTTGCCAGCATGTCCGGGTCAGCGACCGGGCCAGCAAATGGCCCTGAACTGATTCTCGACAGTATTTCCGCCAGTCATTATGTGGAAAAAGTCCGCTGGTGCCTGGACCGGCTGGGGCTGGACTACCAGGAGCGCCCCAGCGGCGGAACCCTGGGCGCATTTTTCCTGGGGCGTACTGTTCCGCGACTGCTTTGCCGAACCGGCCTGGTGCAATCATCGCTGGGTAATTCGGCGGAAATCCTGCGTTATCTCTGGGGCCGTTACCAGGTACCGCTGGGCCCGGCCGCAGAGTTTCTCAGGACCGATGCGGCCAGGCTGGAGCTGGAACAGCAGATTGATCGATGCGGTCGTGAGCTGCAGGTGTGGGTTTATTATCATTTGTTGCCGAACCGGGCTCTGACCCTGCAAGCCTGGGGCGCCAATAACCCAGCTGTGCCTGCCTGGCAAAGAATGACCTTGCGCCTGTTGTTCCCCTTGCTGCGGGTGCTGATCCGCCGCGCATTCCGCATCAGCACCGCGCGATACCAGACTGCCCTGCAACGCATGGATACCTTGTTGAGCCAAAGTGAATCGCTGCTGGCCGACCAGCGGC
>JANOGQ010000210.1:0-3252 GCA_031406105.1 Lysobacterales bacterium
GCAGATTCTGTACGTGATGGCCCACTTCATGCGCAATCACATAGGCCTGGGCGAAGTCACCCGGTGCATTAAAAGCCTGAGCCAGCTCGTCATAGAAACCCAGGTCGATATAAATGCGCTTGTCACCCGGGCAATAGAAAGGCCCCATGGCTGCTTCACCCATGCCACAAGCGGTGTTCACCCGGTCTTTGAAGATGGTCAGCTGGGGTTCTTCGTATTGCCGGCCATGCTTGCTAAACTCGGCGTTCCAGATGTCTTCGGTATCGGCCAACACCACCGTGACGAAATCGAAACGCTCCTGTTCTTCAGCGGAGGGCTGGTAATTCACTTCAGTGACTGTGGGCTTGCCACCAATTACCTGGGCGGGATCTACCAGGCCAAACTGCCACAGCAGCAAGCCAAGCACCAGCAAAACCAGGATGCCCTTGAATCCGAAGGTTCGGCCGACCAAATTGATCAGCATGCCTGCACCTGCACTGGCGCCGCCGGCAGACACCTGACGGCCGCGGGCGTCTTCTACATTTTTGCTGCTGCGTCGGCCTTTCCATTGCATATCAGTATCCTCCATTCATTTGCAGGTGCTGGTTCCATGCCCTGCGCAGATGATATCAATCTGCAGCGAAAGCAAATTTCCAGCGTCACTAACGGATGATACTATCCGCTTATGAAAATTGTCCCCATCAAGTGTTCACGGCTGTTTTTGGCGGCATGTTCCGGGCTGCTGCTGCAGCCTCTGGCTCAAGCGGACCCAAGCGCTGCCCTGCCGCATGCCTTCGATGCGGGATGGAAAGGCGAGAAAACCTGCACGGTACTCTATGAAATAACCACAGTGCGGGTGGGGCAGTGCAGTTTTGCTCCCGGGGTAGGCCATGAAAAGCACTATCACAATCCGCATTTTGGTTTTGTGCTGCAAGGCTCCACCATGCGGATACAGGATCAAAGCGGTGAGCGTGAGGTAGTCGCGAAAACGGGAAGCAGCTGGACCAGTGGCAGCGTTACCGTTCATGAAGCCATCAACACGGGTGCAACTACGGCCAGCTACCTGATCATCGAGCCCCGAGCCGAAGCAGTCCCCGCTCCGTGATCTGGGGCTATGGTCTGGTGGAGGGTACTTGTTGATGTCGGAATTTTTGCGCCAGCGGCCCTGACCGGAAATTTGAGCGTATGATCAGGCCAGCCCGGAATGCGCTGTTGGGTTTGTCAAAAGCACTTTTCCGGTGACCTTTGCTGGAATCATTATTGGAGATTCACAAATGACCCTATGTCCCGTTGCCCTCGCGGTTGGGTGCAAGAAGTGCCCGATTTTCGCCGTCTGCCCGGCCAAAAGCCTGCTTGGCGACCAGCCTTCTGGCAAGACAGACCCATCCGGTAAAGATGTCAGGAAAAAGCCACAATAGTCGTAAAAATACCACAATAGACCATTGAAAATCCCCCGCCGCTCGTGTAAGATCCTGATTAAGCTGAATAAATGCTCTGCCCCCCAGAAATCCCCCCAGGAGAAGGCATATTACTATTAATCAAGGAGATAGCGTTTACCATCCCCGCCACGGTATCGGTAAAGTCGAATCTATCTGTAAGAGAAGTTTCAGTGGTGAAGAAGAGACTACGTTTGCCAACCTTTACTTCAAGCGTGACAAACTGACTCTGATGTTACGCAAACAGGATTTGGACGAAATCGTCCGCAACCCAATCAATGCCAAAGAAGCCAAGCGCCTTCTGGACCATCTGGAAACCTGGAAGGGCCGTATGAGCAAGCAGTGGAAAGCCAGGGCCAACAAGAATCAGGCCGTCATCGAAAGCGGCGATCCTTTTGGTTATGCTGAAGTTTACAAAGGCTTGAGTCTGCTGGAAGCAGAGGGCAGTTTACGGGCCTCTGACCGCGCTCACCTCAACCATTCGCTGGAATGCCTGGTGGACGAATTGGCAGCAGTCCTGAATAAGACCCCGGACCAGGCCCGCAGCCTGATCAGCAAACGCTGTGCGCGTGTTGTGCAGCCGGTCTGAAACCAGCCTGGTCTGAAAATTGACGCCAGCCCAGACTCACGGATCTGTCTCGTCCGACAGCTTGCTGGCTCTGTGCGCTTGCGGTTGATACGATGTAAAACCCTGTTATCCACAGCAAAGGGATTTCAACATGTTCGATAAACTCAAAAATACCAGCACTACCGATCGGGTTATGGACAGCAAAGCAGCGGAACCCGCCCCATCGGCTCCGTCTGGCTTAGCGGCGCAACAGCCTGCAGGCAAAGCAGCAGTCATCGCCGCAGGAATCAAGGTCAACGGTGAAATCAGCGGCACCGAGAACATCCTGATTGAAGGCCGGGTTGAAGGCCGTATCAGTCTCACGGGCAATGACGTCACTATTGGCAGAACTGGCCAGGTCAAGGCGGATGTAAGCGCCAAAACCATACGCGTTGCCGGCGAAGTCAGCGGTGATCTGACCGCCAAAGAACGCGTCGTTATCAGCGGTACCGGCAATGTCCATGGCAATGTGGTGGCGCCACGGGTGGTTCTTGAAGATGGTGCCATTTTCAAAGGCAGCATCGACATGGATCCTGGCGATGCCGCTGTCAAGGAACTGGCTGCAAGCAAGTCGGCGGGCAGGGCCAATGGTGTAACAGCCAATGCAGCCGTCGCTGCTGTGGGTTCGGCTTCGGCAGCCAGCACTGCCGCAGCGGCTGAGGCCGGCAACAAAACGCCTGATCTGGCTTTGAAGGGCGGATAGAAACAGCTTGATCTTGGCTTTTGCAGTATTGGGGTTAATGGCTTGAGTATCGCGGTTGACAGTGCGGCCGAAGCAGCTTCCCCTGTTGCGGCCAGAACGCCTATTGCCAGCCGGCAAATCAGCAAGGTGTTGCCGCAACTGTTCGAAGGCCGGGATGGCAGCTGCCTGACGGTACTGGAAATTGGCCGGGCGCTGCCCGAAACAGTGCGGTTCTTCTCCTCCATTCGCTGCAAGATTCACGTGGCCGATCTGTTCAGTGAATTACGCGAAGGAAAACTCAACCCTGATGCTTCCGGTAAAACCCTGGAGAGATCCTTTCAGGAGCAATTGGCCATGCAAGCGGGAACACGCCTGGATGTCTGCCTGTTGTGGGATTTTCCGCATTACCTGGGTGAAAAGCAGTTGCGCGCGTTCAGTCGTGCTTTATGGCCCTGGCTGCATCCGGAAACCCGTGCATTTGTTTATGGCGTGCACAGCGCAGCGACCATTTTACTGAACCGTGAATACGGAATTTTCGATGCTCAAAC
>JANOGQ010000218.1:0-1872 GCA_031406105.1 Lysobacterales bacterium
AACTCAGAAGGCAACAGGATTCAAGCAAGCTCTGATTCATTCATCCCTGAATTATCAGAGCACGCAAAACAGAAAATGTCATTTTTGTTTTGCTTCATTTTCAATGATTTACAATCATTAAAAATGGCGGCACATCCTTATGCCGCGGAAACTCTGAATAAATCAGAGTTGCCCTAGCCTCAATTCGCCACTCTGATCAGCCTCCCGTTTTCGCCGCGGAATGCATCAATTCGCGCATTTCACGAACCGCAGCTTCCAGCCCGGTGAAAATGGCCCGCGCGACAATGGCGTGGCCAATATTCAGCTCTACCATATGCGGTAATAAAACGACCGGCTGCACGTTGCTGTAGTGCAGGCCGTGACCGGCATTAACCTGCAAGCCCAGCGAATGGGCCAGCAATGCAGCTTGTCGCAGGCGTTCCAGTTCAGCCAGTTGAGCAGCAGCAGTGCTGTCGGCATAGCTGCCCGTGTGCAATTCGATTACCGGCGCGCCCGTCTCCTGTGCAGCGCGAATCTGCTCAGCATCGGGATCTATGAACAGCGACACGCGTATGCCGGCTTGTGCCAGCAAACGGGTGGCATGCTGCACCTCATGAAAATGTGTGCGTACATCCAGCCCGCCTTCAGTTGTCAGTTCCTCACGCTTTTCAGGCACCAGACAAACATCTGAGGGGCTATGTGCCAGCGCGAAATCCAGCATTTCGGTGTTTACAGCGATTTCCAGATTAATAGGTGTGATACGGCGTTTACACAAGGCGCTGACATCACTGTCCTGTATGTGGCGCCGATCTTCACGCAAATGCACCGTGATGGAATCTGCGCCACCGCGCTCGGCAAACCCAGCTGCCGCAATTACTGATGGATAAGCGGTGCCGCGCGCCTGCCTGACGGTAGCTACGTGATCGATATTGACGCCCAAAAGTACGCTCATGCCTGCCCTCTGTATTTCCTGCCGAATTTCCTGCCGAATTTCCTGTTTGAATCTGTCCTTGCTGCTAATGAAACAGAGTTTGTGAAAGCAGCGGTTTGTCACCGAGGTGGAAACGCAGCACCCGGCGCATCAAGCGTTTCAGTTCCTTCAAGTGCTGGCCCTCAATGTCACCCGATTCCAATGCCAGCAAGGCCGCGCCGGAAACCAGCTTTCGACTTTCGGGGGACTGCGTGGAAGCATCCTGCAGAGACTCTCGTCTGGGCCCTGCCAGCGGATGATAACGGTACCAGGCATCTGCCTGCACGGTTTCTCCTGTGGCTGGTTCATAAGCCAGCGCCATGGCAAAACCGATGGCTTCCAGCAATTGCTTTTCAAACTGACGTAACAGCGCTTGCGGGGCCTGCTCGCTGGCCAATTGTTGAAGCAACACTCGATAAGCATCAAACAGCTCTGGATGTGCATCGCCACGTTGCAGGGCACGCATCAAAAGTTCGTTCACGTACAAACCACAAAACCAGGCATCACCTGCAGCGAGTGGCATGGCTGCAACCTGTTCCGCTTCGGTCAGGCTGCCCAGCTCGCCGCGCAACTGCCAGCTCAACAACAAGGGCCGAAAGGGTTGCAGAACATTACGCCAACGCGATTTGGCGCCGCGGGCGCCTCTTGCAACCAGGCCCACTCTGCCATGCTTCCTGGAGAATACTTCCAGCAACAAACTGCTTTCACGGTAAGCCCTGCCATGCAATACGTAGGCGGGTTCCAGGCTGGCCCTATGCACGGAACTATGCAGTGAACTCATCAAAGCCCAACTGGCGCATGGCCCGCTCGTTGTCTGACCACTCCTTGCTGACCTTCACCCACAAACGGAGAAACACTTTTTCATCAAACAGCTTTTCCAGCTCTTGGCGGGCTTCGCTGCCAACCTGCTTCAGAACCTGGCC
>JANOGQ010000224.1:0-1535 GCA_031406105.1 Lysobacterales bacterium
GTTTGAGCAAATCCCGTATTTCGGTCAACAAGGTTTCCTCAGCTGACGGTTTCGGTGGCTCCGCAGGCGCCGCTTCTTCTTTTTTCTTGAGTGTGTTCATGGCCTTGATCACCATGAAAATGGCAAATGCAATGATCACAAAATCAATCACCGTCTGTACAAAGCTCCCGTAATTCAGGGTAACTGCGGCCGCTTCACCAGCCGCTTCCCGCAGCGTCACAGACAAGTCCTTGAAATCAGCGCCGCCCAGAACTACCCCGATTGGGGGCATCAATACATCGTTTACAAATGATGTGACGATTTTTCCGAACGCGGCGCCGATTACTATACCAACGGCCATGTCTACTACATTTCCGCGCATGGCAAAATCGCGGAATTCTTTAATCATGCTCATAGTGCTCTCCTTCTGTGATTGCCTCAGATCAGGCAGTGCCATCACTCCCTCGTCTGCCCGGATATCATAGCGGAATATGCCATTTTGTCATTACGGGGATTTTCGCCCGGAGTTCCGCAGTGGCAGAGCGGACGGCCACTGATAGAATCGCTGCACCATGTCTTCCCATCACAGCCAGTCTGCTGCACCGCCGATATTGAAAGTCGCATTGCCGCTGCCTTTGCGCGAGCTGTTCGATTATCTGCCTCCCGCCAACCAGGAGACAGTGGAGGTCGGGGCGAGAGTGTTGGTGCCATTCGGTACCCGGCAACTGGTAGGCATCGTGGTGTCAGTGCAGGCTGAATCGAACCTGCCAACGGAAAAACTGCTACGGGTAACGCAGGTGCTGGACCAGGGACAGGCCCTACTGGGCAAGAACCTGCTCAGCCTGATGCAATGGTGCTGGCAGTATTACAAGCATGCCCCGGGTGATGTATTGCAGGCAGCTCTGCCGCCGGCATTGCGCAAGGCCAAAGGCAGATTGCCGCCCCCGCCCCTGCAGTATCGTTTGACCGACGACGGGCAGGCAAGGTTGGCCTTGCCAGCCGGCCGCGCCCTTGCTCAGTACGCGCTGCTGGAAAAGCTCGCCAGCGGTGCAAAAGCCGAAAGCGAGCTGAAACAAGGGGGTGATCGTTGGCGCGGATTGCTCGAGCGAGTGGTGAATCAGGGCTGGGTGCAGGCCGAACACTTGCAAGAGTTTGCAGCACCAACAGAATCCAGTCCGGAACTCACCGCAGAGCAGCAGCAGGCCATCAGTGCAATCCAGGCTGCTGGCCAGGCTTATTCCTGTCATTTGCTCGACGGGGTGACCGGCAGTGGCAAAACCGAGGTTTACCTGCAATTGCTTGAACCCGTGTTGCAGTCCGGTCAGCAGGCGCTGGTTCTGGTGCCGGAAATCGGGCTTACGCCGCAACTGATCCGGCGCTTCCAGCGGCGCCTGGGTTTGCCGCCCACGGTGATACATTCGGCGCTTTCTGAAGGCGAGCGGCTGAACGCCTGGGAGGCGGCGCGCTCAGGCCGTGCCCATTTGCTGATCGGTACACGCTCAGCTTTGTTCACACCCATGCCCAGCTTGGGGATGATCGTGCTGGATGAAGAACAC
>JANOGQ010000230.1:0-6172 GCA_031406105.1 Lysobacterales bacterium
ACGGTGGGACGCCAGGCCCGGGCTGGCGAAAATGTACCGCGTACCGCCAGACCGGGCCTGGTGGCCTGCCGTTGGCGCTTCGCTTGAGCGAGTGGTTAGGCAGCACTGGGCGCATGCTGGCGTGATGGATTCTCGGTAGCCACGGCGGCTATGGGCCAACGCAGAGATTCGGGACGGTGAGCCGGGTGAAGAGATGCGGTGACGCCACGGCTGAGGATGGATAGTGGCTCAGCGCGTCCGTGAACTCTGGGTGCGTGAATGCCGCACGGAAGTGTGCGACGGACTCCCAAAGTGCGTAGTTCATGAATACGTTGCTGCCGGCGATTCCCTGATGCAGTTGCGTGGAGATGTAGCCAGGTTGCTTCTTCATCCAGTTCGCGTCCGCTTCCCAGGCCTTCATCAACTCTGGGATGTCGGCTGCAGCCACATGAAATATGTTGACCAGGATGACCGGCGAGACGTCGGTATTGATCTGCTGAAAGATCGGCACGTTTTCGTCAAGTGGTTTGAGCTGAAGCACTATGGCTCTCCTTGGGGGTTGAACTCAGGTTGGGGGCGGGAAGGACTCGTTCTGTGCTGCCTAACGTTTGAGTTCAGCCGCCGCCGAAGGCGGTCGGCTGGAACGAATGGTTAGCGGTGGGATTGGGCGCAGCAGGACGATGGCGATCCAAGCGAACCACAGAATCTGACTGATTCCAAAAACCATTGCCAAGTCTTTAAGCATTGGAACGACGGTGAGGACTCCAGCCAAACCGACAACGAGGCCCAGGTAGCCAAGGACCTTCGGAAAGGCGGTGGATCGGAATGAAGCGGCGCTGATCAGAAGCACCCACACGCCCCCGACTATTTCGACTCCTCCTCCAAGCCCGTTCTGAATGGCATCAATCGCCACCCACGTAGATGTCGCTTGCGCGACATCTCGGACATGAATCGCCGCAACTGTCTCCAATCCAACACTCGCAACCATGCCGCTGGCGATGGCGAGACCGGCCCAGATGAGACCAAATGGAGTTGCAATCTTCATCAAGTCGTGAGCCCTGTCTCTCAGTCGTTCGTGCAGCGCCACGGTCAGGACCACCAACGCGATACCAAAAATCACATATATGAAGGTGGTCCACGCTTGGAAGAGTGCTTTCCTCTCCAGCACGAAAGCCAGCTTTTGAGCGGAACTCCAACCCTCGGTACTGCCAGGGTTGAGCAGCGTCCCCATGACTCCAAAGCCGACGATGTATGCCATGGTTTCGAACAGTGCGGCAATGCCACCGGCCTTCTGCAGATTGAACATCTAGTGGTCGCTCCACATGCTGCAAAGGAACTTCGGTCTATGAAGGCTAGCTTGTCTTTCCACGGCTAACACCTAGTCGGCTACTAATCGCCACGTATCGCCGCAGCATATCACAGCGGGCAGACCTTGGTTTGTACGATAAATCCTAAACGAATCATCGTGTTATTCCGATATTGCAGCCTATCCTTGCAACCTATCCTTGCAATGTTCTTCGGCGTGGGAGCAGGCGTTTGAAACCATCCTACCGCGGCACCGCCAGAGCGAGTTCAGGTGGCCTGAAGTCAGCTGGCACTGGTGCCAATTCGGATTCCGATCTCGCCACCGTCCGCACTGATGAACGTCGTGCTCCGTCAACGACGGCCACCAGCCGAGATGATGCAAGTGCGAAGCCGCCGCGCTTGCTGGATCAGGTGCGTGCCCGAATGCGCCGCCTGGGCATGGCGACTCGTTCTGAGGACGCCTACGTGGGCTGGATTCGCCGATTTGTCCTGGCCAATGGCAAGCGCCATCCGCGCGAGTTGGGTGAGCGTGAAGTCGAGGCATTCTTGACCGATCTTGCAGTGGTCAGTAGGGTGGCGGCATCGACGCAGAATCAGGCGCTGTCTTCATTGTTATTTCTGTATCGCGAGGTTCTGGGAATCGAGTTGTCATGGATGGACGGAACCCGCCGCGCCAAGCGGCCAGAGCGTTTGCCTACAGTACTGGAGCGTGAAGAAGTTCGCGCGCTACTCGGTGAATTGAGCGGGGTGTGTTGGTTGCAGGCCAGTCTGCTCTTCGGTACCGGACTGCGGTTGATGGAATGCCTGCGCTTGCGGGTGAAGGACGTCGACTTTGCGCGACACGAAATTCTGGTTCGCCATGGCAAGGGAGGCAAGGACCGCCGAACAATGCTGCCCACCATGCTGGAAGCGTCGCTGCACGAACAATTAGCCGGGGCGAAGCGACTGCACGAGCGTGATCTGGCATTGGGCTTCGGTGCTGTGTGGTTGCCCGATGCGTCGGCGCGCAAATACCCGAATGCGCCGCGAGAGTGGGCTTGGCAGTATCTATTTCCTGCCAGTCAGCGCAGCATCGATCCGCATTCCGGGATCGAGCGCCGCCATCATCTGGATGAGTCGGTGCTGCAGCGCGCAGTGAAGAACGCAGTGCGGCGTGCCAACTTGTGCAAACCAGCAACTTGCCACACCTTGCGCCACTCATTTGCCACGCATCTGCTTGAGAGCGGTTACGACATCCGCACCATCCAGGAGTTGCTCGGGCATTCTGACGTATCGACCACGATGATCTACACCCACGTGCTGAACAAGGGTGGGCGCGGGGTGTTGAGCCCGCTCGATCGCTGAGCCGGTAGGCGCGTCGACAACCGGGCAGAGTGGATTGCAGACCGCATCAAGCTTTTGTTCTCGCTGGCTCTGCTCTCCTGCCTTTCTAAGCAAGACCCGGTGCAGCAACAAATAGACTCCTGGCGCAGTCGGCTGGTTGATTTGTCCAGAGACAAGCGCTGCGCGTTCAGCGCGGCCCTTTGGCGCGAAGTGCGATGTGGACGCAATCGAGCAGGTTGTTGAACTTATCTTCGCCGCTGGATTTGAGTAAGAATTGCTGCGCCGCTGGGTTCACGCTTACCACCTTAATCAGCATCAAGGCTTGCCGGCAACAGGCCCGGCGGGTAAAAATATGAGCTATGCCGCCGCATGCAGCCCTCGCCAAATATTGCCGCCAGCCTGGTTTCTGCCGGCTGTCCTTATTGCTGGCTTTGCTATGGACTGCTTGCAGCAGCGCCGATACTGGCTACCACACCACCGACTTTTGGCTTGAATCCCGCGGCATCCAGATACCCGCAACCTGGGTACTGCCAGAGCCGTTGATGGCGCCGGTTCCCTGGGTGATCATGGCGCACGGCCATGGCGGCAGTCGTGATGAGGCGGGTGGCTTCAGCCGCCTGGCGGAGGCTCTGGCGCTGCGCGGTATTGCGTCCATCCGTATGGATTTTGCCGGTTGTGGAGACAGCCGTGAAACGCTGCTGGAGAACAATCTGAACAGCATGCTGGCCGATTGGCAGGCCGCCCGGGACTTTGCGGCTGCCCAGCCGGAAGTGGCTGCAGAACGTATGGGCCTGCTCGGCTACAGCATGGGTGCGCGGGTCAGTTTGTTGGCCACTGGAAATTACCCCGCAACCAAGGCCATGGTGCTGTGGGCGCCGGTAGCTCGCGATGGCGCCAGCGACATGTTTAGCTTTTTCGGGGGTGAGGCGGCCTGGCTGCAATACCGGGATATTGCCGCACAAATTGGCGCAGCAGACATCACCACGCCCTGGAATACCCAGCAGCAACTCTCCTACCCATGGTTTCAGCAACTCGAAGAGAGCCGGCCAGAGGCCAGCCTGGCCGCCTACCATGGGGCCTTGCTGATCCTGCACGGCGCAGCCGATGAAATCATCAAGCCCGATGCCACTCTTGAACTGCTGGCTGCGGCCGGGCTGCCAGCAAGCGAGCTGCGCATACTGCCGGGCGCCAGCCATGGCCTGGGTTTCTATGATGGGGCCCAGCCTGTTGCCCATGCAGTGCTGGAGGCCACGGTGGATTTTTTCAGCGCCAGTCTGAAACCCTGATGACAATTTCCCGCCGTGCTCGTATAGTTGAGGCGCATTTAAGGCACATAGCAATAAACCAATAAGCTCTACCAAAAGGATCAAGCATGAACTACTCCAAGCCCAGCCTTTACCTGCTGGCTGCCCTGCTGGGCACCAGCGCAGGAGTGCCCGTGTGGGCGCAATCCGGTGGCGAAGCCGCCACTTCCGCTCTTGATGAGATTACCGTCACCGCTACCAAACGCGAAGAGAGCATTTTCGATGTACCCCTCGCTATAACCGCATTCAGCGAAGAAACCATGCTGCGCGCTGGTATCACCGACCTGATGGATATCGGTAAATTTGTACCCAACCTTAACGTTACCGGCTTTTCGGCGGGTCATGTCTCTTCCGTCAACCCCTTCATCCGCGGCATAGGCCTGCAGGATCACCTGATCACTACCGAGCCGGGTGTGTCCGTTTATGTTGACGGCGTTTACCTGGGGCGCCAGGTGGGGCAGAACTGGTCGCTGGCCAATATCGAACGGGTGGAAGTATTGCGCGGCCCTCAGGGCACGCTTTATGGCCGTAACTCGATCGGTGGTGCGATCAACATCATCACCCGCAAACCTGGGGAAGAGGATGGCGGCCGCATGATGCTTTACGGCGGTACCCGTGGGCGCATGTATGCCGACGCCTATTACAATGCAGCGCTATCCGATGCTTTAGCAGTCTCTCTAACAGGCTCGTGGACCCAACGTGATGGCGTGGGTGAGTTCCTCAACCTCAATACCTCCACGGAAGTAGGTGAGATCAACGAATGGACCGGTCGCCTGGCCGCCAGCTGGAGCCCCACTGAGAATTTCGATCTGCTATTCAGCTACGACCAGAACGAAGGTGACGGCGGCTTGCGCCCCTACACGACCCTGATCGATGAAGTACCCAATGGCCTCTTGTACCAGTTGGGTGCGCGTAACTCTGATGTCTCGGCCAACCCTTATGACAACAACGGCGGCTTCTACGTGGACGCAGACGGAAACATTGTGCACGCAACCGATGTCAGCAACGAAGCCAATGGCTGGTCGGTAACAGCTGACTGGACCTTCAACGAGACCTTCTCCTCGCGCTTCATCTATTCCGACCGCAGTTCGGAATACACTTCCGGCCTGGATGACGACAGTGTGGCCGCAACCCTGTTCACTTATCCGGAATCGGGTGAAGCGGATCAGAAATCAGCCGAGTTGCAATTCTTTGGTGACTTCGGTTCCTGGGACTTCGTGTCCGGTTTGTACTGGTTCGAAGAAGAAGGCGGTAACCTGCAGGACCCCAACTTTTTCGCCGGCGGTGCCGGAGCGTTCCTGTTGCAGCAGGAAACCGACAGCAAAGCCATTTACGCCAACCTGGGCTTCAACGTTTCCGATACTCTGCGCCTGTCAGGCGGAGCTCGTTATACCGAGGATGAGAAAAGCGCCTTCACCGCACCGGTCATAGGCCTGTTGTCGGAGAGCAACTCGCGCGACTGGAGCGAAACCAGCTGGGAAGTAGCAGCAGCCTGGGATGTGACCCAGAGCATGAACCTCTACGGCACCATCCAGAATGGCTACCAGTCGGGGCAGTATCCGGCGCGTCCATTCTGCCTGTTCGGCAACCTTGACTTCAATTTTCCGCCCGGTAATGTCAGCCGGCCAAACTGCTTTGTGGCCAGCGACAACGTCACCGCGACCAACTACGAGATGGGCTTGAAAGGCCAGCCACTGGATAACCTGCAGATGAGCATTGCGGTGTTCTACACCGACTACAAAGATTTGCCCTACCAGGTGAGTGAGTCCAGCGGCGGTGGCTTCAATACGGTGAACATCATCGTCGACCAGACTTCACAGGGCGTGGAGTGGGAAAGCGCCTGGGCGATTAGCGAAGCCTTCAGCCTGTACACCACCCTGGGTTACATAGATGCCGATGTAAAGGATCCAAACCCGGTTGTCGTAGCACCGCTGACACCCGACCTGACCGCCTCGATCAGCCCACAGTACGTCATGGGCCTGGGCAACGGCGGCGATCTGTCATTCCGGGCTGACTGGTCCTTTCGTGATGACATGTACGGCGAACCCAGCAGCGATCCGGCGCGCATGACCCAGATTGACAGCCGCGACCTGGTGAACTTTGACATCACCTACAGCGAGCCAGAAGGTGACTGGTCACTGTCCCTTTATGGCCGCAACGTCTTTGATGAGAAATATGACAATGCCCGGCTGCTGCCCACCGATTATCTGCTGATCATCCTCAACAATGATCGCAGCGAGTTTGGCGTGCGCTACATCTAC
>JANOGQ010000293.1:0-17839 GCA_031406105.1 Lysobacterales bacterium
ACACTCTCGGCAAGGCATGGATTACACCAGCCCAATTTGTAACCTTTATCTACAACAGTCTGACGGGTGTTGTGCACTTCACCCGCACGGCAGCCAATAGCGAGAGCTGAGTCGTTCCGAACAAGCCGTCTTCGCAGCCGGGCGAGCTATGCCCGCCCGATCCGGTTTCACACAAACCCGAAGTATTGTTGTGTTTCGGGACCATGGTGGCATAAGCATATGACCAAATATTCGGCAGCAAAAGGAGCATCGCTCTGACCTGCACGCTATCATGCAGCTACTGACGACTTTTGGCTGAATCCATGCTCAAACCCATCAGCATACCGAGCGCGACCCAATTCCTGCATTACAACGAGGAATTCAGGTTTCTCAAGGGCGGCGTGTTGCCGCAATTAAGCCTGGCCTATGAAACCTGGGGCGAGCTGAATGTCGATCATTCCAATGCCGTTATGATACTGACCGGCATTTCTCCCAGCGCACATGCCGCATCCAGCAAACTGGATCCTTCAGAAGGCTGGTGGGAACCCATGATAGGCCCGGGCCGCCCGCTGGATTCGAGCAAAAACTTCATCATCTGCATCAACTCACTGGGCGGTTGCAGAGGCTCTACCGGTCCCGCCAGCACAAATCCTGCCACCGGCAAAGCTTATCGGCTGACTTTCCCGGAAATCACCATCTGGGACATCGCCAAGGCCGCACAGCTGGTTCTGGATCACCTTGCAATCAAACAATTACGCATGCTGGTCGGGCCATCCATGGGTGGTATGAGTGGACTGGCCTGGCTGGTTCAGTTCCCTCGAAATGCGCGGCATTTTCTGAGTATATCTTCAGCCGCTAATGCCGAGCCTTTCAGCATAGCCATACGCTCACTCCAACGCGAGGCGGTGGTAACTGACCCGAATTGGCACAAGGGTGAATACACTGAAACAAGCTGGCCAGAAAACGGCATGCGACTGGCGCGTAAGCTGGGCATGATTTCTTATCGCTCGGCAGATGAATGGCGCAAGCGATTTGGCCGGCAGGAGCAAACACGCATCAAGCCCAGGCTTTATGGCATGAATTACGCTGTCGAATCCTACCTGGAAAATGCTGCGAAAAAATTTGTTTCGCAATACGACCCTTGCAGTTACGTTTACCTGTCACGCGCAATGGATTGGTTTGATGTCAGCGCAGGCAAGGAGTCACTGGCTGCAGCCTTGTCGGTGATCAGGCTCAAATCGGTACGTATTATTGGCGTAGGTTCCGACATTCTGTTTCCGCTGCACCAACAACGGGAATTGGCCGCAGCATTCGCCACTAATGGCATTGATTCCAGGCTGCTTGAATTGCCCAGCGAACAGGGACATGACTCTTTCCTGGTGGATTATCAACGCTTCAAACCGGCAACTGCCGCCTACTTCAAAGAAGTATTGGCCCAGGAATAGCCGGATCGGCTGCATATCCTGTTCGCAGCATCAAACTTTTGCAGTGAATCTTCGCAAGGGGGCTGGCCAGCCCCACACGAGATGGCTATACTGTGCGCCCTCGTAGATCAACTGAGTAATAGGCTGTGCCGGAGTGGCGGAACTGGTAGACGCGCTGGACTCAAAATCCAGTTCTGGAAACAGAGTGTCGGTTCGATTCCGACCTTCGGTACCATTTTTTAAGGCAATTCTGAATTAGTCAGAGTTTGCTTGAAATTCCCAAGTCGTTCGTAATCGCTTTTGCGCAACTTCAGCTTTTTGCTGTGGCGGGCTTTTGCGCAAAAATGTCAAACGCGATGATGCAGCGCTGGCCTGAGCCCTTGAAAGGGTGAACATAGTGCACGTACCAGGGTGGAAACAGGATCATTTTCCCAACCCTGGGTATCAGGCGCCGCGTTGAGGGAAAACCATGGTTCACCGAGGCCTGAATGGGGTTGAAAAACTCGATATTGCCCTCTGGCTCGGGCTTTTCTTCAGGAATGTGCACGTAATACACACCGCAGACCACATTCCTGTGAGTTGGATGGAAATGTGGCTTTTGCCAGTCCCCAGCCTGCAGCAGATTCGCCCAGCCATCCGGCCAGGGATTGAACTGTTCGGCCAGGTCACCAAAAACTTCTCGCAAATAGGCACGCGCCGAAGGCAAAACCATCTCATCCCTGAAACGCGCAATGACTTCTTCCTTCAACAGGAACAGATTCATACTGGATGAAGTCTGGAAACCTCCCTGAGTGGAAATCAAGCCTGAATTCACAGCATTCTGCGCGGTGTCTTTGAATCGCGTCTGCATGGAACACAACAAAGTCAACAGGCGAGAATTGAGTTCCTCAACATTCTCAAACTGCCGTTGCATCACGGTGGTGGGGTAGTGAATCTCAACTTCCTGCGAATACTGCATCATCTGGTTTCCTCAGGCTTGATGAATCGTCAGAGATCCCTGGCTATGCGGAAACCGGTTCGTGCGTCCCGATAGTCGGGTTTGGCGAACAAGCGGTAAGGTGAGCGGGTGTTTTCCGGAGAGCTGGCCCAATAACTACCGCGTATGACCCGATCGGTACATCCAGGATTGATCCAGGCGCTGCCGTCTAAAGGTGCCCGCACATAGGAATCATGCCAGCAATCGCGAACCCATTCGCCCACGTTACCACTGGTATCATACAAACCAAACGGATTGGGAAGAAAGCTGGTGACGGGTGCTGGACCCCAATACTTGTCGGTATAGTTTGGAAACGCAACTGACCAGCGGCGGCGACCCCGTGAACTGTCACCATCGCCCGTGAGATTTTCAACAACTTTGTCGGGGCTGCCATTGCCCCACCAATACTTGGTGGTAGTGCCGCCGCGCAATGCGTATTCAAACTCAGATTCCGAAGGCAAACGATAGGATTTTCCCGTACCCTGGGCCAGCCATTTGACATACGCATTGGCATCGTTCCAGGATACATGGATAACCGGATAGGTGGGTTCGGCAGGATTACCTTCGTAATCCATCTGCCAGTTCACATCGCTCTTCGACATCAAGCGACCCGAATACTGGTCGTAAACCGTAGAAGAGCCGAATCGCTCGGCGTCGGTACGGTATTTGGTTTGGTTTACAAAAGCGCGAAATTCTGCAACAGAGACTTCTCTTTGCCCTATGGCAAAACCACGCCGGAAAGTGACCCGATGCTGCGGAACTTCATTTTCAACCCGACCCTGGTCGAACTCGGTTGAGCCCATCATGAAACTGCCAGCCAACACAACAACCGATTCTGGAGCCCAGGTCCCGCCTTTCATGAAGTGATCACGGATGATCTGACCGGGTTTGAAGCCACCATAGATTCGGGCCTCTTCCAGCCGACGGCGCAGGGCATTGATGCGCTCATCCTGACCACCGAGCGCAACCAGGTCGATCAGATAACGCTCGGCCGCCTCAAATTGCCCACTGTCCATGGCCTTGACCGCAGATTCCTCCAAGGTCCCTGCCCGCTCATTTTTGAACTGCTCAACACGCTCACGTGCCTGATCAACCAACTGGCGGTCATGCCAGACCAACTCCGCATCTTCGAGTGACCGCTCGGCAGAATCAAAATCCCGGACCTTAGCCTGCTCGAGGGCGCGTTCGATAATGAACTGCTGCACGCTGATCAGCCCCTCCTGCGCTTCAACATTCTCTGGGGCACTGTCCAATACCTGACGAAAGAAAAACCAGGCACAATTATTGTCAGGTTGATCAATACGGTTTTCCACCATAGCCTTGCGAGCTGCCTCAAGCTGGCCTTCGACCTTACTTAAATCCCCCAGGCGCTTTTGTGCATTGGCCAGGCCCGGATGATCCGGATTGACTGCGGCAACAACCGCCAATCGTTCTTCTGCCGGCTTGCGTTCATTGTTGTCGATGGCCGAATTGGTGTCAGCAATGACCTGATCCAACAGCGCCTTGAGCCTGCGTTGCGTAGCCGCATCACCGGCATTGCTGGCCAGTTGAGTGAGCAGCTCCTGCAGCTGTTGTTGCTGGTTTTCATCAGGCAGGCGGATGTCGGGAGCCAATTGACCGGGGGCGTTGGGCACCGAAAGCTCCAACTCGAATTCATTCTCGCCAACCACATCACCAAGGCGCTGCACACGGCGCTCATCAATGGTTTTGCTCTCAGTTTCTTCAGCTTCGGCAACGTCGATTGCTTCAGGCTCGTCCCCGAGATTGGCTTCCTGAGACTGGGCAATGGGTGAGGAAAAAAGCAAAGTAGCTGCCAAGCACAGCAATGAAGACATCAAGTAATTGCTTAGCCGGCACATCGTCGTTCCGTTGGTAGCCCAAACAGCAGAGTGCATGCAAAGTCCCTTGCCTGTAACATTCGCACTGCGGCGATTCGCGGTATGCGCAGATTGCAATTCGATAGTGTCGCCACCTTACCCCAGAACTGCAATAACGACAAGCAGAAAGCTTTTTAACAATATTGTTTACAAACAATATAAATCAACCTTTTAGGAAGGTATTTTCTAGTTAAATTGATGACTAATCCAGCGCAAATACAAGCAGCCTTAAAGGCTGCAGAGCAGCCCTTACTCCTTGAAACCGACGATCAATTGGCGGAAGCAGCTCTCGCCTGGGATCAGGCTGCGGTATTGGGTATCGATACTGAATTTCTTCGTGAACGAACCTACCGGGCAGAATTGGGACTAGTGCAGGTATCTGATGGTCAGCAAGCCTGGCTGGTTGATGTGATCAGAATCTCTGAGCTGCAGCCACTTCGTAAGATGTTTGAGAATCACAATATTCTTAAAGTGTTTCACAGTGCCTCGGAAGATTTTGAAGTCTTGTGGCACTCTTTACAGGTTTCGCCACAGCCGGTAGCCGATACTCAAATCGCTTGCGCCATGATCGGGCAGCCATTGCAGATGAGCTATCACAATGCCATCAAGTGGCTGGCAGGCATTGAAGTTGATAAAGACCAGACCCGCTCCAACTGGCTGCGAAGGCCGCTGACTGCAAGACAATTGCATTATGCGGCTACGGATGTGGTGTTCCTGCCACAGTTGATTGAGCACATCCGCTCTAGCCTGCAGGCGCAAAATAAGTGGTCATGGCTTGAGGAAGACGTAGTTCGCATGGTTGCCCAGGGTCGAGAGAGTCTCGAGCCTGGCCTGGCCTTTCTGAGGCTGGGAGGTGCAGCTAGTCTGGATGCCGGCCAATTAAAGGTGCTCAGGGCAGTAGCTGCGTGGCGTGAAGAACAAGCCAAACTCAAGAACCTGGCCAGGGGTTTTGTGATTTCTGATGCCCAGTTGATGCAGATTGCACGCCTGATGCCCGATTCACTGTCCGGGCTGCAACAACTTGAAGGTCTGCAGGATCGCTTTTGGCAAAAACACGCTGATGTCTTACTGGCTGCCGTTCAGCAGGGGTTGGATTCCCCAGAGCCAGCTTACGCTATCTCGCCGCTGGACAATCATCAGAAGCGGGTTCTGGATGGAATGCGCAAAATTGTACAGGCTGAGGCTGACCTTTATGGAGTTGACCCAGCCTTGCTGGCTTCAAGGAAAGTACTGGAGATGTTGCTGCGAGCTGTGGAGAGCAACCGTGAAATTCCGGAGAGACTTCGCGGCTGGCGTTATGCCGTTATCACTGAAAAGCTCATAAATCGTCTCAATCCAGCAAATTAATCGAGCTGGCCATTGTGCTGCTTTATGGAGGCCGCGTGTGCCAGCGCCGATCAAATGGTTAAATCGAACCGATCCAGCTAAAATCACAGCGCATTCAGTTAGCCCCGGTAGCTCAGTGGATAGAGCATCCGCCTCCTAAGCGGAAGGCCGCAGGTTCGATTCCTGCTCGGGGTGCCAATTAAATCAACGTGTTACCAATTCACCAAAGCTCGTTAGTCTCTGATTAGTCTCTGAGTCTTTATGAAACAGATTTATAAAATCACCTACCCCACAGGGAAAATCTACATCGGCAAGGATAGTGTCGGGAGCCATAGATATTTTGGCTCACCGAGCATGGATTTGATAAATGAGGACTTTGAATCACTACCGCCTGAAGTAAGGAAGGACTATTCGATACGGAAAGAGATTCTTTGGGAGTCAAAGGATTGTAGTGAAAGTGAACTGTCCCAAATGGAAGTGAAGTTCATCAGGGAGTTCAAATCCATCAGTGGATTCCCTGGCAAACAGCTCAACTCTCGGCAAATCACCCAACAGTTTAACTATTCGCTCTCTAACCTCATGCGGTTTCTTGCTGTGTTCCTGAATAGGAGTATCAAGAACTGAGTGTACGCCTGCGTCCATTCGTTTTGGTTTGCCCTTAGTAGCAAGTAAACAGATTTCGGCATTTGCTCTGGTCCATCGTCCCATTCCCCAAAACCAACTTTCGCTTTTCTTGTTCCGTTTTACCCAAGTGAAAGCAACCGTCTTGTATTCAAATCCCCACTTATGAATGAGATCCCAACACTCGTTTAGTTTTGGCATTGTTACCCACAAAAATAAAACACAGTTTTCATCCGCCAAACTCGCAACTGGTAAATCATCAATCCATTCTTTACTTTGAGTCTGGTACTTACACCCTGCACCCCTGTTTCCTGCTAAAGCTTTGTCACGATAAGACCACGGCGGGTCAGCATAAATAATTTGATATTTTTTCAGAAGCCAGTTTGATTATTTCTTATAAATTCACAGTACCATTTGTGCCGTATACCGCAAGCTGGTATGTGGATAACACGGTGAGTTTTTAGTCTCTTTCTATTCTCAAATGGACCAACATTGCAGGACTAAGAAAAAGAGTAATGGAAACAGGTAGTAAGAAATGGAAAGCTACCGCTTCAATAGCGGAAGGTCTGATCTTCCCCCGGTTCCGCGGACCACTAACTTGCGACGGCTGTCGTCGCTTCGAATGCCAGAGGTGCCACTTGCCCATTATGGGAATGGCGCCGCTGACGATTGTAAAACACTTCAATATATTCAAAGAGACTGGCTTTGGATTCAGCGCGGCTAGGGTAATCTTCGTGATGAACCAGCTCCGTTTTCAGAGTATGAAAGAAGCTCTCTGCTACCGCATTGTCCCAACAGCAACCCTTGCGACTCATTGAGCACTCAATGCCATGGTTGGCCAGCATCGCCCGGTAGTCCGCGGCTCCATACTGGCAGCCCTGGTCAGAATGCAATAGCAACTTGCTACGCACCTTTCTTCGCATCGGTGCCATTTTCAACGCATCAGTGACCAAGGTCGTTTTCATGCGCTCATCCATAGCCCAGCCAATCACAGCCCTGGAATAAAGATCGATGATGACCGCCAGGTATAACCAGCCCTCTCGGGTTGGGATAAACGTGATATCTGATACCCAACGTTGGTTGGGGCGTCCTACGGTAAATTGCTGCGCCAACAGATTGGGTGCTGCTATGGTTTTGCGTGAGTCCGTGGTCACCCGGAACCTGCGTACCGTCTTGGGCACAATGCCAGCGCGTTTCATCAATAGCGCCACCGTATTCTCGCCCACCTGCTCACCAGCCTCTCGCAGATCCTGGTGAATACGAGGCGCTCCATAGGTCTCGCGACTGGCTTGGTGAAAATGCCGGATCTTCTCAGTCAGTGTGCGATGGCGATGTAAACGCGCACTCTCGGGCCGATCTACCCAGGCATGATAGCCACTGCGAGATACACCCAACACGCGACACATCATTCGAACCGAATGTTGCTGACGATGGCGATGAATCACAGCGTATCTTCTGGCTGGAGCCTGGCGAAGAACACCGCCATTTTTTTTAGAAACTCATTCTCTTCCTGACTCGCCGCCAAGGCCTTCTTCAAACGCTGAATCTCAGCATCCTTGTCCTGGTTGGCTGGCGGCCTGCCTCGCTGGTTCAGAAATGCCCCTTCCTGCTTATCCTCCAACGCCTTTCTCCATTTGTAGATCTGGTTTACCCGCAACCCCAACTCCCGGGCAACCTGGGTCACTGGCTGTTCAGATTCTGCCGCCAAACGAAGTGCTTCAACCTTGAATTCCTTCGTATATCGCTGGTATGTTCGCTTGCTCATCAACCACTCCTGCTGGGCTATCGTAGCCCTTTCCGGGTGGTCCGTTAAACTGGGGGAAGATCAGTCTTTCTATGTTGTTGATTTAATTTAGGGGTCTTAGTTGCTCCTAAGCGGAAGGTCGCAGGTTCGATTCCTGCTCGGGGTGCCACTTATTCCCTTGTGTGAGAATAGATTAAGGATTTTCTTCAAAATAGAACATGCCAACGCCCGATGTTATCTGTTTGCTTGATGACTTCTCATGTTCCAATTCAATTAGTATCTCTCGCGCCTCTTTCTCAGTCCTTCCCAAAAGCTCTCCCAACCTGAACCTTGCTTCAGCCTGAAAAGCTATTGGAAGATGAAACGACCAAGCACCTCTCTGATATACACGTTGCTTTCCTTGTTGCAGGGATTTGAGATTGTAATGAACCGTTTCAATTAAATTGCTGACAGCCGATAGCCCAAGTTCAATGAACCCAATATGGTCATTTACGTCTTTTGGAAGATATAAAGTTTGGAGCAGCTCGACGGAACCATTTTGATTGTTAACTTTAAGCGCACCACTGGACTCGAGCCTTTGCATAAGCGAGGCTGCAGTAATACCTCTGCCCTTGATCGTAGTATTTACCAACGCCTCAAAGCTCAGATAGTCTCCAGTAATCGGCAATACATTAGGCAATCCTGTTTTGGGATCGAAAAACGGTGCTTCACTCGTCCAAACATCAACTATTGTTGCCGCAGGTGTTAATTCTTTTAGGAAATGTATTTCTCTGTGAATAGGTTTCCTGAATGCTGCGCTACTTACAATTGTCGAAAGCGCCCTTGTATCTAGACCAGTCAGAACTCCTAACTTCGTCATAGAAACATTTTCAAGCTGGTCTTCGGTTCTTATAAAATCTTCTGCTTCTTGAATGTAGATAATTCGCATCATCTCCTGAAGCTTCACCAGAGATATTCTGCCTACCAAAAAACGAATCAATTTGCGAAAGACGTTTTCAACCGCTCGGGTAAGTATTGTTACTTCCTGTAATTGAGCTTCCCTGGAATCAGGCATCAAGCCCTCCTCAATCTATTCCCCTGGCTGGTAGTCGGGTAAAAGCGGCACGAGCAGATCTTTATTCTGAAAAATGCAAAAAGCGAGGTCTGGGTCGTTGCCTTCCCAGACCTCACCCCATCAGAAAAAAGAAGAGAAGCTGCCCGCGCGCGACTGGTGTTCCCCCATTTTTTGGCACCAGTCACTGAGTTCTCTTCAACCTTCCTGATTTCCCCCTCGCATTACTACATTGCCGCATTAGTGCCAATAATGCTCTTATTGGACATATCTGTCAATATTTGAATTAAAATTTTTGAAAAATATTTCAGATCACGAAAAAATATTTATTTTCAATTAGTTGGCGTTATTTATGTTGGTCGAAAGGGGTGAAATCGCAAAATAAACCTGAAAAGAGAAAGCACTATCCAAAGAAAAAGCAGCGGCAAAACACCCGTTTGCAAGATAAAGACCACGCTGAGCTGGATCAGGTGCTCAACCAGATCTTCGCTGCGGATTTTTAAATCGTTCAGTCTCTGTTCGAAATCCAGAGCTTTTCGCGTGCTTTCTATCGCTTTACCAAAAATGGATTGGCCTTGATTGGCCCCTACAGGCCCATTCGCATCTGAAGCAAAACCTGCGCCTGACTCAATGCGTTCTATCGCCTGACCAGCCGATTCAAGTTCCTGAGTGCTGCCCAGATAGCGTGATTCAAGCAACACGTGGTACACAGCTTCATTGGCAATCAGTGCGATGGGCACAGCAAAACGGATGAACAGACTGGCGATCAAAGCGTACATCAGGAACACTTCCAAAGTGCTCTGCCTGGCATATGACTTGCGCAGACGCATTATTCGAACTGCCAGCCAGGCCAAGGACAAAACAAGCAACAAGGCACGCAGTCCCCACCACTGGCCCGCATCCAGCATTACCTGCTGAATTCCCAGCGAGATGGTTGCACCTAACATGATCCATGAAAACCGTTCAACCAGATCATTGATCGGATCCAGAATTTCTCCGGGAGTCAGAGTAAGCCCTACTCCAGCCGGCTGCAGTGCTACTTCGGTTCCCTGCACTGCAGAAATTACACCGTTCAAAGTTCGCGCCAAAGCGAAGCTGATCAAAGCCCGCTGAAACAAGGAATCCAGTTCATCTTTGGCGAAGTCATCTACAATGCTCAACGAGGAGAGCGCCACCACCAAGGCCAGGCCTGTCATCAGGAGCATTTCTTTCGCAGACCAAAGCTTGCGTTCGCCGCTCTGCCCGCTGGTGCCTGTAGATTCAGTCATATCAAGAGCTGGTCAGGGTTAGATTCGCCGGCCATTCATTCAACCACGCTGGCTTTCTTCAGCATGACGGTATTAAGCGGCACATCTGTTGCATCCAAAGCTTCGTTATAGGAGGTCGCAACAGCACCGATGGCCTCGACCACGTCCTGGCCAGAGACCACCGAACCAAATACGGTGTAGCCCCAACTGCGGGAATTAGGATCCAGAGATGAATTGCCAGCGAGGTTCACAAAAAACTGGCTGGTGGCCGAGTGCGGATCCTCATACCGTGCCATTGCCACAGTCATGGGTAAATTTTCCAGCCCGTTGCCTGATTCATTGTAGATCGCGGGACGCAAGGGCTTTTCCTCGAACTCCGCGGTGTAGCCATCACTCTGTACCACAAAGCCCGGCATCACCCGGTGAAAAATAGTGTTGTCATAGTGCCCACTCAACACATAGTGCAGGAAATTGTTCGAAGTGATGGGGGCATGCATACGATTCAATTCGATTACAAATTCTCCCTTTGAAGTTTCAATCCTGACCGATGGAAACATATTGTCGGGCAGCACCTCTTCCACATCACACGGGCGATCTGCCACTGCTGACTGACTGACCAACAGGGCGAAAATCATTGCCAGAGCTCGCCACTGGAACCTGGCTGGAATAATTTTGGATGACAGAATACGCATACTCTTCTCCTCGCTATAATGACTTCTGATCATGAAACGTTTCTATAGTGTGTTCATTTTCCTGTTTGTTACCTGCACCTTAGTTCTAAGGCAACTCTGATTTATTCGCCCAATCGTTCATAATAGCGACATCTCAATCGGAACAGGAAAATCTCCATGCGCCAGCAGACTCTTGCCGACAATGGCTTTGAGAAGTTTCGCAAAAGGACACGCAAGGAACAGTTTCTGGACGAGATGGAAGTGATCATTCTGTGGAAAGATCTTACGGCTGCGATTGAACCTTTTTATCCACAAGCCGAAGGAGCTGGATGGCCACCGATTGGTATTGAGCGCATGTTGCGCATTCACTTTCTGCAACACTGGTTCAACCTGTCCGATCCGGCGGTTGAAGAAGCGCTGTACGATTCCCGCGCTCTGCGCCAGTTTGTGGGTATTGACCTCGGGCGCGAGCCAGCGCCAGATGAGACGACGGTGTGTAAATTCCGCCATCTGCTGGAGCAGCACAATCTGGGCGATCAGCTGTTTCATCTGGTTAATCAATTTCTCCAGGAGAACGGCTTGAAAGTGAGCCGGGGCACGATTGTCGATGCCAGCATCATTCACGCCCCGAGCTCGACCAAGAACCAGAAGAAGCAGCGTGATCCGGAGATGCGTCAAACGCGTAAGGGCAACCAGTGGTATTTCGGCATGAAGGCCCACATTGGGGTAGACAGCAAAACCCGGGTATGGGGTGATTCGGCTTACACGGGACAGAAACACGTCATGGCGGAGAAAGCCCCGGCTGCCCAAGACTTCACCCAGGCCAAAGGCAGCCGCGGTCACCCGCTGACCGAGGAAGATCGCAGCCGCAACCGCAACAAGTCGCAGGTACGAGCGCGGGTGGAACATCAGTTTGCTGTGATCAAGCGGCAGTTTGGCTTCAATAAGGTTCGCTACCGCGGCCTCGACAAGAATGCGCATCGGCTGTATGTGGCCTGTGCGTTGAGTAACCTGGTGCTGGCCAAGAAGACCTTATTGAAACGAAGGCGATGGGAACTGCAGGCAAGTTGCGCCTGAAGTTTGAGATTCGGGCCAAAAGTACCGACCGGGATCGTAAAAAACCCGGAATAAACCGGCAAAGAAACAAAAATAGCAAGGTGGAAATCTTGCGAGTGAAAATGCCATCCCTAAAATAGTCAATTAATCAGGTTAGCCCTAAGTGTTTACGCAGGCATGCAGCTTTGGCACAGAACGACGCCCCTTATTTCCTGGCTGGGTCTGTTGCTGGCAGCGACACCGCTTTGGATCATTGTACTTTTCAAAGGCATGCGTCTACAAAATCTTGGTGCCGCACAGGCATTCGGATTCAGTTGCGTTTGCGTTTCGGGTCTTGCAATTACTATGACTTCAAGCTGGCGATATGGCGAATCCGCAGGCACTACCCACCTGTGGGCCGGTGCCTGTTTACTAGCCTGGATACTCTATCTCAAGTGGTGCAGGGCCAGGCAACAGGCTGATTCGCCAGATTGACCCACCGGGCAGCTAATCTCCTGGTGACTTGGGTTTGGGCAGACGCCCTGCGCGACGCAAGGCTTCGCGTAAAAGGAATTCAACTTGCGCATTAACGCTGCGCAAGTCGTCATCGGACCATCGCTTCAAAGCATCCCAGGTATCTTCGTCGATGCGCAGGGGAAATGGTTTTTTCTTGGCCATATTCGGACTGAACAAGCGCGAGTGACTCGCAGCCCTTAATAAAGGCTGCCGGCGTTGATTACAGGCCTGGCGTTTTCTTCACCACACAACACCACCAGCAGATTGCTGACCATATTCGCTTTGCGTTCATCATCCAGGTTCACCACGCGTTCAGCCTCCAGCTGCTCCAGGGCCATTTTCACCATGCCTACCGCACCGTCAACGATCTGACGTCGGGCAGAAACAATGGCCTGCGCCTGTTGGCGTTTCAACATCGCACTGGCAATTTCCTGGGCATAGGCCAAATGACTAATTCGCGCTTCTATGACCTGCACACCGGCCTTCTCCAGGCGATCCTGCACTTCGTCCCGCAATTTTTCGGCAATGGCTTGGGGGTCACTGCGTAAAGCAATCTCATCATCGCTGTGTGCTTCATATGGATAACTGGTGGCCAGATTACGCAATGCCGCTTCCGACTGAATGTGAACGAAACTTTCATAGTCATCGACTTCGAAACACGCTTCTGCAGAATCAACGACTTTCCAGACGACCACAGCTGCTATATCCACCGGATTACCCGAGCTGTCATTCACCTTAAGGACTTCGCTCTCAAAGTTTCTTACTCTCAGCGATATCGCATGTTTTGAGTAAAAGGGATTAGCCCAACGCAGTCCACTAGCTCGGGCACTACCGACATAACTGCCAAACAACTGCATCACGACGGCCTGGTTAGGATGCACCATGAAAAAACCTTTGAAACAGATCAATACAAGCAATAGCAGCAAAACATGAATTATTGCCATGGTCGTGTTGTTCACCTGCGCAGCCCCTACAAACAACACACCGAATATCAGGGTCAGGGCCGGTAACACTACCAGGGGTATGTAACCAGACATTACATTGGCGGTCTTTTCGCGGATCATTTCGTCTCTCCAGTGTCACAACAAGTAATATCATTTTAATATCATTTTGATTACTTGCAAGCAAAATTTATTACGCGGGTGGAGTGCATACCGCGGATTGATCGAAATCAGGGAAACTATGATTTATTCAGAGATTTTGCAGTACAGGGGTAAGGTGAGGCCGGGAACCGCCTGAACACTCAATGCAAGCCGGATCTGGAACTGACTGATTACTTGCCGAAGCGTGCTTCATCCAGAACATTCTCAAGAATCAGAACCTTGGGGTATTCAACTTTCAGGTATTCCTTTACCTCAGCCATTTCACCGGGCGGGATGTGCGTGGCAATCATATGCTTTGCCGTCAGATACCTCCTGATCATGCCACCACCGGGCCCGGGCTGGAAATACCAGAACGGGATTAATGCAACATCCACTTTCATGTCAGCAATCCCCGCCCGTTTGAAGTCCGCCTGTTCCATAGCGGCATCACCAATGTGCAGAATGCGCATTCCGCCCAGTTCTAACAGGTGCCCATAGTTCTTCAAATGCGCGTACTTGCCTCCTCCATGACTGAGCAGGAAAATGTTCACACTGGCTTCGCCCACTTGCAGTGTTTCCACCTCGTCATACAGTGGATCGATAATTTGTAAGCGCGGGCTTGAAGACACGAACTCACGGCACTTTTCACGCATCAGATCAACCACCTGAGACGAGGTTGCAAGTATGGCACTGTTACTTTTCTGCATGAAATCGCATGAATAATCGGGCTGGTTATGATCATGATGCTGATGACTGACCAAAACCAAGTTGATGTTAGCGAACGGTCCGCTAGCATTGCTAAATGCTGAAATCAATTCTGCAGGCAATCCGCCGTAAACCGAATAGGGTTCCACCACCATGCCATCCACCATGACCTTGGTGGACTTTCCATCGCTAAGTATGAAGCCCTCATTGGCCAGTTGTTGGACAATCACTTCTGCCTGGACATTTGCACACACGAAGATAGCCATCACGAAGCAGCATACTGAGTGAAATAATTTGGCCATGGCTGACCTAACGTCGGTCTGGACGCTGCACTGCATAACGGACGACTCCTCGTTCAGAACCAGCCCCGCAGTATTCGAAGCCGTTCTTTTTCATGACACGGATAGATGATTGTAAATGAGGCAGGGTCTCTGCACTGATCTCAAGTACGGTTTGATGACTGAATGCCCAACGAACCAGACGATCTACCGCTTCAGAAGCCAAGCCCTGATTGCGGAATTGCGAGACTATAGAATAACTGATCTCGGCGGAACCCGCCGCATCCGGTCGTCCTTTGAAACCACAGATTCCGACGATACTGGCCTGTTCCCCGATCTGCATCAACAGGTACCAGAACGACCAGCCCGGCGCGGTTGATTCTTCCAGCATGCGCAAAGCGTATTCCATGGCCTCCCGGTCATACAACTCCGGGGGCCAGTTTTCCGGCGCGCGGGCACTCAGCATTTCCCCTAGCGAATCTACTCCGCTCAGGTCGGCTCGCACCAGTTCAGCATTAGCCGCTACCAATACCATGCGGCTCGACTCTAATACCCGCAATGCCGGCTTTACCCCCGGCACTTGCGGTTCAGTCATTTTTTTGGATTTTCTTCTCCACACCATGAATCCCCGCCCTGCTCTACAACCCCGTATTGTAAGCGAGCATCAACCGCTGCCAACACAGTTCAAGCTCAGCTTCGGGCATAGCCCTTTGTTTTCTGAGGGACCGCAGCAATCGTTGCAGATTACGCTGCAAGCGGGGATTGCCAGGTTTCAGCACGCAACCGCGATCAAAATCGATCAGCCAGATTTTATGCAGTTCATCGATCAGAATATTCCGGGCATTCAGGTCGGCATGATATACCCCGGCTGAATGAAAACGCCGAAGACATTGCCCAACATCCGGCCAAAGGGGATTTTTGTTGCTTGAGCCACTCATCACCTCAGCCAGTGTTCTGGCAGCAGGAATTTTCTCAGTCAGCAGGGCTGCTGAGTAGGTTAATCCATGTCGATGGCACAAGCCCCCCAAGACCTGGGGTACCGGCAAACCAAGATCCGAGAGATGGGCAGTCAAATTGGCTTCAATGACGGGCCTGGAACGCAAATAACCCCAAAAAAAATAGCGATCAAGGCTGAATCGGGCGGCAACGCCACCTCGCAAATACTGACGCAACACGGCAGGGCCATGCGGTGTATCTAAAACGAGGGTGTTGCCGCGGCCCATCGCCCGATCAGCCACCGCTCCTGCCCGAAGCCAATATTCAGGGTCGAACAGCTTCGCATCGGGCTGCGGGATACGAGTAGCATCGTATACAATGGCCCGACCAGCCATTATCTGTAATTTCAGCAGCATTCACCCATACCAGCCAACATTGTGCGTTGGCTAGTATGCAGCGTCAATCAGGATCAACCTATAAGCTTGAAGAACTCAATGCAATCGCTGCCTGAATCCATCTGTATATTGCGGCTGTCGGCGCTGGGCGATGCCACGCATGTTTTGCCAGTAATTCGTCGCCTGCAAGCACACTGGCCAGGCACCCGCCTTACCTGGATCATTGGCAAGCAGGAGCATCGACTGCTTAGCGGCCTCGAGGGCGTCGAAATGCTGGTTCTCGACAAACGGGGCGGCCTGAACGCCGTCCGTCAGTTACGCGAGCAATTGCTCACACGGAAATTTGATGTGCTATTGCATATGCAAGTGGCAGCGCGGGCTAATTTGTTGTCCCGATTGGTCAAGGCGCCGCTTCGGTTGGGCTGGGACCGCGCACGTTCGCGCGACTTTCATCACTGGTTTGTAAACCGGCAGGTGTCCGCCAAACCCCAGCAACATCAGGTTGAAGGATTCCTTGAGTTTGCCCTTGCTTTAGGCCTCCCGGACGAGCCCCCGGTGTGGAACCTGCCCGTCAGTGAGGAAGCGAAGATCTGGGCCAGGCAATGGCTGCAGCCCGACAGACAGAACATCGTCATCAGCCCATGCTCCAGTCACGTATTACGAAACTGGAGCCCTGCCCGTTATGCTGAGATTTCAGACTATGCGGTGGAAAAGCATGGCGCCCGGATTCTGCTATCTGGTGGCCCCAGTGATGCAGAAAAACTGATGGCTTCTGAAATCTCTGCGCTGATGCATTCGCCCTGCGTGAACCTGGTGGGTAAAGACACCCTTGAGCAATCGAAAGCATTATTGCAGTCTGCAGATTTATTGATTTCCCCGGATTCCGGGCCTGTGCATATTGCCAACGCTTTGGGCACTCCGGTGTTGGGACTTTATGCCGCAACCTGGTCACAACGCTCTGGCCCTTTCAACAGTCTGCAATGGTGCGTCGATGAGTTTCCCCAAGCGGCCAGAATCTATCGGAAAATATCTGCCGCCGAACTGCGCTGGGGCACCCGCATTGAGGTTTCCGGCGTGATGGATCTGGTCACTGTGGAGGCGGTGCAACAGAAGCTGTCAGACTGGTTCCGGCAACCACCCCCTAGCCGGTCCAGCCTCACGGACAGCTCATGACTGGAGCGACCTTAACAAGCCACTTTACGGCTGACTGAGACAGTCGACGCCACCGCTTGCAGCCGTGACTGGTGAACAGCCGCGAAACCATTGTCCAAATCAGCCAGCAAATCATCCACATGCTCAATTCCCACGGACAAACGTAACAGGCGGCTGTTGATTCCAGCGGTGGCCTGGTCTTGCGCCGACATGGCAGCATGCGTCATGGTTGCAGGATGAGCCACCAGACTCTCCACTCCGCCCAAAGACTCGGCCAGCGTAAACAACTTCAATGCATTCAAAAACACCGGCATTTCATGCTCGCTGCCAAACAGCTCAAAGCTGATCATGGCTCCAAACCCCAGCTGTTGGCGCACTGCAATCTCATGCCCTGGATGATCAGTCAAACCGGGAAAATACACTCGTTCAACCAGTTCATTAGCGCGCAGGGATTCAGCAATCACCTGGGCATTTTCCTGATGCTGCCGAAAACGCACTGCCAGAGTCCGCAGGCCTCGCAAAGTCTGGAAACTGTCGAAAGGTGAACCGGTCAAGCCCAGGCAGTTACCCCACCAGGCCAGTTCTTCCAAAAGCGCAGCATCGCGACAAATCACGGCGCCGCCCACAACATCCGAATGCCCGTTGATGTACTTGGTGGTGGAATGCAGCACAATATCGGCACCCAAAGCCAATGGGCTCTGCCCAGCGGGTGACAGAAACGTATTATCTGCCACAATCAGAGCACCCACTGCGTGAGCAGCTTCCGATATGGCTTCTATATCAGTGATTCGCAGCAGTGGATTGCTGGGTGTTTCAATCCAGAC
>JANOGQ010000303.1:0-2836 GCA_031406105.1 Lysobacterales bacterium
GTCTGGATGGGTTTGCTGCAGTACCTCAGGGAGCATGATCTCAAGTTGCCTTATCTGCAGAAAGTACTGATTGGTGGTGCTGCCTGCCCGCCTTCCATGATCCGGACATTTGAGCTGGATTACGAGGTGGAAGTCATGCACGGCTGGGGAATGACAGAAATGTCACCCATAGGTACGGTCGGTAAACTGAAGCATTCCACCCAGGGCATGGATCGCGAAGCCCAGTTAAAGCTGAAGGAAAAGCAGGGTCGTTCACCTTTCATGGTAGAAATGAAAATCGTCAACAGCGCAGGCGAGCAACAGCCACGCGATGGCAAAGCATTTGGCCACTTGCTGGTGCGCGGGCCGAGTATTTCCAGGGCTTATTTCAAAATGGCTGAAAGTGCTGTCGATCAGCAGGGCTGGTTTGATACCGGCGACATAGCCACCATTGATCCCATGGGCTATATGCACATTACCGATCGTGACAAGGATGTGATCAAATCCGGCGGTGAATGGATCTCATCCATCGATGTGGAGAATGTTGCAGTCGGGTGCCCCGGAATTGCTGAAGCGGCCGTCATCGGTTTGCCCCATCCCAAGTGGAGTGAGCGCCCTATACTGATCGTTGTGAAAGCCAAAGATTCCACGGTCACAAAAGAACAGATACTGAAGTACCTGGATGGCAAGATAGCCAAATGGTGGATGCCGGATGATGTGGCATTCGTGGAGGAAATTCCGCATACCGCTACCGGCAAAATCAGCAAGCTGGAATTGCGCAAGCGTTTTGCAGATCATGTTTTGGCCTGAACAAAATAATTGAGGTTTTATGCGAGCCAGTCACAAGTCAGGCCCCGAGTCAGGCCCCAAGTCAGGCCCCAATTCAGGCTCTGAGCCGGTTCAAAACCTGGAACAGACGCTGGATGCAATCGTCACCGGACATGCAGGCCAGATCGGCGCCCTGATGCCCATACTGCACGCTGTGCAGGAAAAATTCGGATTTGTTCCGGAAGCAGCCATCCCGATATTGTCCAGACGATTGAACCTGTCGCGGGCAGAAGTACACGGGGTAATGCATTTTTATCACGACTTCCGGTCGGCACCGCCCGGTGCGCATGTGATTCAGGTTTGTCGGGCAGAAGCCTGTCAGGCCATGGGTTCCGGGGCTCTGGAAAAGCACATCAAGCACACTCTGGGAGTTGATTACGGGCAGACAACTGCAGATGGCCGCTTCACTCTGCAGCCGGTGTATTGCCTGGGCAATTGCGCCTGTACCCCCAGCATGCGCATAGACGATCAGGTTTATGCCCGGGTTACTCCCAAACGATTTGAGCAGTTGTTGCAAGCCCTGCTGGAGCCAGTCGCATGAGCCTGCGCATCTATATCCCGCAGGACACCACAGCGCGTGCATTGGGAGCTGATGAGCTGCTTGTGGCATTCCATGCCGAAGCAGGCCGCAGGGGCATGCAACTGGAAATTGTCCGAAATGGTTCCCGTGGGGCATTTTGGCTGGAGCCTTTGGTAGAAGTGGACAGCACCGAGGGCCGCCGCGCTTTTGGGCCGGTGACGGTGGATGATGTTGCGGGGTTGATAGATGCAGGATTCCCGGCGCAAGGCAAACATCCGCTAGCCCTGGGTTCGGCCGATGAAATTCCCTGGCTGAAACAACAACAGCGTCTCACCTTTGAGCGCGCTGGCCTGGGCGACCCGCTATCGATTGAGCACTATCGCTCGCTGGGTGGCTTTGCCGGACTGGAACGGGCCTTGCAGATGCAGGCCCAGGCTATCGTTGATGCGGTCAAAGAATCGGGTTTGCGTGGCCGCGGTGGTGCGGCCTTCCCCACCGGTATCAAATGGCAGACCGTTCTGGATACACCCGGCGAGCAGAAGTACATCGTTTGCAATGCCGACGAGGGTGATTCGGGGACTTTCGCTGATCGCTTGCTGATGGAGGCCGATCCTTACCAGCTGATTGAAGGCATGACCATTGCTGCGGTGGCTGTAGGCGCAACGGCAGGCTATATCTACCTGCGTTCTGAATATCCTCTGGCCAGAAAAATAGTGCAGCAGGCCATCAGTAAGGCTGAAGCTGCAAATTGGCTGGGGCAGGATATACAGGGCAGTGGTAAAGATTTTCAGCTGCACTTGCGCATCGGTGCCGGGGCTTACATCTGCGGCGAGGAAACTTCCCTGCTGGACAGCCTCGAAGGCAAACGCGGCCTGGTGCGGTTCAAGCCGCCGCTGCCTGCCATCAAGGGCCTGATGGGCAAGCCCACAGTGATGAACAATGTGCTCTCACTGGCTGCCGTAACCACGGTGCTTGCCAAGGGTGCGGATTTCTACAAGGAATTTGGCAGTGGCCGATCGCGCGGAACGCTGACAGTGCAACTGGCCGGCAATATCAAACGTGGCGGTCTGGTGGAACTGGCTTTTGGGCACACGCTGCGCGAATTGCTGGAAGATTTCGGCGGTGGCACTGCTACTGGTCGGCCCATGCGTGCCGTGCAGGTCGGCGGCCCGCTGGGTGCGTATTTGCCGGAATCGCAATGGGATGTGCCGCTCGATTACGAGGCATTGGCTGAAATCAAGGCCATGCTGGGCCATGGCGGCATTGTGGTGTTTGACGATACGGTGGATATGGCGCAACAGGCACGTTTTGCCATGGAATTCTGCGCCATTGAATCCTGCGGCAAATGCACGCCATGCCGGATCGGTTCGGTTCGCGGCGTGGAAGTTATAGACCGGATCATCGCCAATGATAATCGCGCTGCCAATCGGCAACTGCTGGATGAGCTGTGTGAAACCATGGTGGATGGATCATTGTGTGCCATGGGTGGTCTGACCCCTTACCCGGTGC
>JANOGQ010000324.1:0-3848 GCA_031406105.1 Lysobacterales bacterium
AACTCAAGCAGGGTGCCTGGGTAGTCGCTATTGGTTCGCCATTTAATTTTGAGCAGACGGTAACTGCCGGTATTGTCAGCGCCAAAGGCAGGAGCACCGGCCAACAGCAATATGTGCCCTTTATTCAGACTGATGTTGCCATCAATCCGGGAAATTCCGGTGGGCCATTATTGAACATGAACGGTGAGGTGGTTGGTATCAACTCCTGGATACTGAGTGGCGGTGGCGGCGGTTACATCGGTTTGTCTTTTGCCATTCCGATTGAAACAGCGATAGAAACGGTGCGCCAGCTGCGTGAATTCGGAGTGGTCTCGCGCGGCCTGCTCGGTGTGGTAGTGGGTCCGGTAACCCGTGAACTGGCTGAAGCCCTGAACCTGGACCGGTCTGCTGGTGCGCTGGTTAACGATGTTACACCGGATGGCGCCGCTGAGCGTGCCGGTGTCAGGCCAGGTGATGTGATTCTTGAGCTGGACGGCGCGGTAATTGAAACCTGGAGTGACCTGCCGCCCCTGGTAGGCGTCAACCCGCCCGGGACCAGGGTTAAATTACTGGTCAGCCGCGATGGCAGTAAGAAAACCTTCGACGCGACCCTGGACTCGCTGGACCTTGGCGATGGGGAGCAAGGCCCAGCTGCAGCAGACAATGAGACCAGTGGCAATGCCCTGGGTCTGGAAATTGAATCGATTAGCACTGAGCGGCGCCGCGAGTTGGGTGATCCGGATGGTGGCGTGTTGATTACCCGGGTGTTGGGTGATGCAGCTTATCGGGCAGGCTTGCGTCCCGGCGACGTGATACTGGCCATCAATAATCAGGTCATTGCTGATGTGGACAAGTTTGAATCCGTAGTCGGAGATCTGCCCGGCGGCAAAGCGGTGGCCTTGCGCGTGATGCGCGGCGGCACTACCACTTTCATCGCCTTTACTCCGGACGCTGATGAGTGAGCTATAATCCACGCAGCCAATAAACCAAGGTCAGAAAATCTGGCCACCCTGGTTAGCCGACCAGGGTGGCCTTTTCCTGTATGAAGCTCGTATGAATCAGCAATACATCCGGAATTTCTCAATAATCGCCCACGTAGACCATGGCAAGTCCACGCTGGCTGACCGTTTCATACAACTGTGTGGCGGGCTGACCGATCGCGAAATGGAGAACCAGGTTCTGGACAGCATGGACCTGGAACGTGAACGTGGCATTACCATCAAGGCCCAAAGCGTAACTCTGCAGTTCCCCTCAGAAGATGGGCATACCTACCAGCTCAACCTGATCGATACCCCAGGACACGTGGATTTCTCCTACGAAGTATCCCGCTCGCTGGCCGCCTGTGAGGGTGCGTTGCTGGTAGTGGATGCAGCACAGGGTGTAGAAGCGCAAAGCGTTGCCAACTGCTACACCGCCGTTGAGCTCGGGCTGGCAGTGATACCGGTACTGAATAAAATTGATCTTCCTTCGGCGGAACCAGACCGGGTCAGGCAGGAAATCGAAGACATCATCGGCATAGAGGCCAGCGATTGTCTTGAAGTGAGTGCCAAGCACGGTGTGGGAATCCAGGATATCCTCGAGTTACTGGTAAAGCGTGTGCCTGCGCCTGCCGGCGACCCCTCTGCGCCGTTCAAAGCCCTGATCATTGATTCCTGGTTTGATAACTATCTGGGTATTGTCTCCTTGATGCGGGTTGTGGACGGCTCAGTCGGTAAGGGCGAAAAAATCAAACTGATGTCTTCGGGCAACCAGCATCAGGTCGAGCAGGTGGGTGTGTTTACTCCCAAGCAGGAAAAGAGGGATCGAATCGGTGCAGGCGAAGTAGGCTTCCTGGTGGCGGGTATCAAAGATGTGCATGGCGCGCCGGTGGGCGATACCATCACCATGGCAAAAGACGGTGGCCTCACGGCATTACCTGGCTTCAAGCCCATGCAACCACGTGTTTTTGCCGGCCTGTTTCCAACCGATGCAGATGCTTTCCCTGATCTGCGCGAAGCCCTGGATCGCCTGCAACTGAATGATGCTGCATTGCAGTTTGAGCCAGAAACATCCGAAGCTCTGGGCTTTGGTTTTCGCTGCGGATTCCTGGGCCTGCTGCATATGGACATCGTGCAGGAGCGGCTTGAGCGTGAGTACGATGTCGACCTGATCACTACAGCGCCCACCGTGGTCTACGAAATCGTTTTGCACGATGGCAGCGTGATCACTCTGGAAAACCCGGCCAGCCTGCCGCCGCTTAACAAAATTGCTGAAATACGCGAACCCATCATTGAAGCCAATATTCTGGTACCGCAGGAGCATGTGGGTGCGGTCATTGGACTTTGCGAGGAAAAGCGAGGCGTTCAGCTGTCCATTCAGTACCTCGGTGGGCAGGTTTCAATACGCTATGAATTGCCGCTTTCAGAAGTCGTACTGGACTTTTTTGACAAGCTGAAATCTGCCAGTCGCGGTTATGCTTCTTTCGATTATCATTTCATCCGATTTCAGGAAGGCTCTTTCGTGCGGGTGGATGTGTTGATCAATGGCGAGGCGGTGGATGCGCTGTCGCTGATCATGCACCGGGACCAGGCGCAGCGGCGTGGTCGTGATCTGGCCACCCGAATGAAAGAGCTTATTCCACGCCAGATGTTTGACGTAGCCATACAATCAACCATAGGCTCACAGGTCATCGCGCGCACGACCGTTAAAGCCTTGCGCAAAAATGTGACCGCAAAGTGCTATGGTGGCGACATAACGCGTAAACGCAAGCTGTTGGAAAAGCAGAAAGCCGGCAAGAAGCGTATGAAACAGGTCGGCCGGGTGGAAATACCCCAGGAAGCTTTCCTGGCCGTGCTGCAACAAGATACCAAGAGATAAGGTACCCAGGAACTAAGGTTCAAGGCCCAGGATTATGATTCCCGATTTTAGTTTATTGCTGGTTTTACTCACCCTGTTTACCGGACTGGTCTGGTTGCTGGATAGCCTGTTTTTCAAGCGTCGCCGCATGGACAGGGCGGTTCAGCAAAAGGTGCAGCGTGCGCGTGAGCCGATCCTTATCGAATACTCGCGTTCCCTGTTTCCGGTACTGCTGATCGTGCTGCTGTTCCGCTCGTTCCTGTTTGAGCCTTTCAAGATTCCGTCTGGCTCCATGATACCCACCTTGCTGATCGGTGATTTCATTCTGGTCAACAAATTCGCATACGGTTTGAGGCTGCCGGTGCTGAACAGCAAATTCATGGAAGTCGGTGAGCCCAAACGGGGCGATGTCGTGGTGTTCCGTTACCCGGTGGATCCCGGAATCAATTTCATCAAAAGATTGGTGGGCATGCCTGGCGATACCATCGTATATCGTGACAAGAAGTTGTTCATCAACGGTGAAGCTGTAGAGCTCATATCCCAGGGCGTGTTTTCCAGCTCTGCAATCAAATGCACTGCACCCAGTCCCGATGCTGAGCGTTACTCAGAGCAACTGGGTGAGGTGGCGCATGACATCCTGTTGCACCATGGCAGTGGTTCGCGCGATGGTCGGTGGGTAGTGCCGGAAGGTCATTATTTCATGATGGGCGATAACCGCGATCGCAGTAATGACGGCCGTGAATGGGGTTTCGTTCCGGAAGCCAACCTGATGGGTCGGGCTGTCGGTATCTGGCTGAATTTCGATTACACCAAAGGATGTGGTGACTTTTCCAGGGTTGGTGAGGGCATCAACTGAACATGGAATTGTTGCCAAAGATCGGTGCAATGGGTGTCCCTGGCACTCACTTCCGATAGCAAAGCGGTATAGTATGGCAGGGCAAGGCGACCCCACTCAAGGAAGCAGGTGAGGAAAATGATCATTCGCAAACAGCGTGGCCTGACATTAATCGGTTTTATCATCGTATTGGGATTTG
>JANOGQ010000444.1:0-18434 GCA_031406105.1 Lysobacterales bacterium
ATCATTGGTGTGTATGGTCGATAACACCAGGTGGCCGGTCAGCGCCGACTGGATGGCAATGCGGGCAGTTTCCAGATCGCGCATTTCACCGATCATGATCACGTCCGGATCCTGGCGCACGATCGCTCTCAGTGCATGCGAAAAGTCCAGGCCTATGGAAGATTTGGCCTGAATCTGGTTGATGCCTTCCAGCTGGTATTCCACCGGATCTTCGACGGTGATGATCTTGCGCTCAGGGGTATTAAGTGCACTGAGTGCGGTATACAGGGTGGTTGTTTTACCGGAACCGGTAGGTCCGGTTACCAGGATGATGCCATGAGGCATTTCCAGTGCCTTGACAAATTTCTTGCGCAAATGTGCATCGAATCCCAGTGAATCAAAATCCAACACAATGCTTTCACGGTCAAGGATACGCATCACCACACTCTCGCCATGCGAGGTGGGTATGGTGGATACACGCAGGTCCAGTTCCTTGCCCTGTACGCGATGCATGATACGGCCATCCTGCGGCAGGCGACGCTCCGCAATATTCAGCTTGGCCATGATTTTGATGCGGCTGATGACTGCCGATGTAGAACTGGAAGGCGGCGCTTCAACTTCCTGCAAAACGCCATCAATGCGATAGCGCACTTTCAATCGGTTTTCGAAAGGCTCGATGTGTATATCCGAAGCCCGGGCCTCGACCGCCCGCTGCATGATCAGGTTTACCAGGCGAATCACTGGCGCTTCAGATGCCAGATCCCGCAGATGCTCGATATCTTCTTCACCAGCATCCGCTTCGCCACCTAAACGTTCAACAATCTGCCCCATGGCGCTGCGCCCGCCACCCAGCAGTTTTTCAATGCCGTTTTCAATTTCTGAGGCGATGCCAACCTGGCGCAGGATATTTTTGCCACTGGCCATGGCCAGGGCCTGAGCGGCAAACTCATCCCGAGGATTGGCCATCACCACGGTCAGATTTTCATCGGTTTCGGTAATTGGAAGAATCAGGTTCTGCTTCAGAAAACGTACCGATATGCCGGGGAATTCCGGTGCTTCATCCGGCAGGTCAGCAGTTCGGATCAAGGGCAGCTTGAGTAACTCGGATTCCGCCTCTGCTACATCGCGCTCCGATACCAGCCCGAGGCGAACCAGGAGGGTTACCAGGTCACCACCATTCTGCTCGCGGTACGTTTCTGCCCTTTTCAGGTCAGCCGGTTTGAGCCGGTTTGAAGTCAGCAGGTAATCGCAAACGGAATCTTGCTCCGTTTCGATAGGCTCCACCAGCTCCTGTGGCTGCGTTTCAGTTGCCTGCACTGATCTGTTCCCCATAAGTCCCGAGATTCGAATTATAAGGCAGCGGAGGAGTCAGGCGCACGATTAGGCCATACGCCAAAATCCTGATGCCACCCAGTCTGTTCACAGACAACAACTCGAACAGTGGGTTCCAGAGCTGGTTTTGGAGCAGCGTTTCATTACCTGCCGTCTTTTCGCAGCGCATCCGCGCTCCAGCCTACAAACTGCTCTACCAGAGGGCGGTTAGAAAGCACCCAGACAAAAATCGGCATCAAGGCCGGCAGTATCAGTGTACCCAGTTGGTATCCCAGCGCGATAACATCGTCTGAAACTCCGGCCTGTGTCACAAAAACATGGCTCTGTTCACCAAAATTGAATGCCAGCATTTTAAGCGACTGGAATACCACACCCCAAACCTGCACCAGCGTAATGGTGGCATAACCAATCAGCATGATCACCAGCTTACGCAGCCAGCTCACATCGGAACCCATTACCAGGCCGAACAGCAAAGGCAGGCCGTAACTGAACACCAGCGGATTGACAATGAAGCCCAAAGCTTCCTGAGTGCCGTCCTTGAATATGTACTGGATATTGGTCTCAACCTGGAACAGGAAATTCTGGTTAGGCTCAACTATGATCTGCCGAAAGCTGTCACCGAGGATATTGGACAATACCGCTTCAGCCATTATGCGGGCTGGTGCCCCGTGAAATGCCGACAGATAGAACCACAACATGAAGCCGAACAGCATCCACATGGATGCCAGGATCAGCATCTCACTGAGCTTCAGCTCTTCTTCTGGCGCAGGTGGCAAGGATTCTGCGTTATCGGGATCAGGCAATGTGCTGGCTGAACTGTGCTTGTCATTGATGGTTTCGCTCATCTGATTATCCTGTCCATTTACGGGCATTCAGAAACATCTGTTGCCAGGGTGACATCGCGGGCCATTGCTTCGGCGCCCAGGAATAGTTTAGGGTTCTGAGTGTACGCTCGGGATGCGGCATGAGTATGGTTACTCGTCCGTCTGAATTGCAAAGCCCGGTAATGCCTTGTGGTGACCCATTCGGATTCTGTGGATAGGACTCGGTGGCAACACCATACTCATCAACGTATCTGAGGATCAGGTGGTTTTCGCTGATGGTTGAAGGCTGGGCAAACAGGGCTCTTCCTTCACCGTGAGCAGTCACAACCGGGATACGTGAGCCTTCCATACCCCTGAAGAACAAGGACCGGGAGGGCAATATTTCCACCAGGCTTAAACGCGCTTCGAATTGTTCTGAGCGGTTGCGTACAAAATCCGGCCATTGAGACGCACCGGGAATGATATCCCGCAAAGCTGACAACATCTGGCAGCCGTTACAAACCCCCAAGGCAAATTTGTCCTCGCTCAGCAGGAAGTCGGCAAACATCTGACGCAAGGTATCCGCGAACAATATGGACTTGGCCCAGCCTCTGCCGGCACCCAGCACATCGCCATACGAAAACCCTCCACAGGCCACAAATCCCTGGAAATTCTGCAGATCCTGCCGGCCCGTAAACAGATCCGACATGTGCACATCCACCGACTGAAAGCCAGCCTGGTCAAATGCTGCAGCCATCTCAAGATGACCGTTTACTCCCTGCTCGCGCAGAATGGCCACAGCCGGACGCGCATGGTGGAATTGGGGAGCGGCAGTAAATTCAAAACTCAATTCTGGCTGCAGGCCGGGGCCGTCCCAGCACAACTGGCTGGCAAGTTCCTGGTCTGCACAATCGGGATTATCCCGCAATCGTTGCACCGCATGGCTGGTTTCTGACCAGAGGCGCTGTAATGCTGGCAAATCTGCCTGCAAAACCTGCTTGTTCTGGTGGGCCAAAGTCAGTTGATCACCAGTCACTGGCTGCCCGAGCTCGTTCATCAGGCTTGACAAATTGTGCTTCTGCAAACATGCGCGGACCTGACCAAGATGTTCAGTACTCACCTGGATAACCGCACCGAGTTCCTCGGCAAACCATGAGGCCAGCAGATCGTCCGCCAACAAATTGATTTCCAGGCCACAATGCGATGCAAAAGCCATTTCGCACAAACAGGCTGCCAAACCGCCGTCGGAACGATCGTGATAAGCCAGCAGCAGACCAGCCTGATTCAACTCCTGGATGGCCGCAAAAAAATTGCGTAAATCTGCAGCATGGTCCAGGTCTGGAACGATATTGCCAAATTCACCATAAACCTGTGCCAGTGATGAACCACCCAGGCGATTCTTGCCAGCACCCAGATCCAGCAGCAGCAGGCGGCTGTCGCTGACAGAAGTATCCAGTTGTGGGGTCAGGCAACGAGCCACATTGCTTACGGGTGCAAATGCACTGACGATCAATGACACCGGAGCAAGCATGCGTTTTTCAACTCCGCCTTCCTGCCAGACAGTTTTCATGGATAAGGAATCTTTGCCAACCGGAATGGCAATGCCCAAGTCAGGGCATAACTCCATGCCCACTGCATGCACTGTATCGAACAGGCTGCCATCCTGCCCGGCTTCGCCGGCAGCCGCCATCCAGTTGGCGGACAGGCGTATGTCATTGATGCGGGCGATCGGCGCTGCGGCGATATTGGTAATGGCCTCGGCCACCGCCATGCGCCCTGATGCGGGCCCATTAACCACGGCCAAAGGACTGCGCTCACCCATGGCCATGGCTTCTCCGTGCCCGGTATTGAAGCCAGCCAGGGTTACGGCGCAGTCGGCTACCGCTACCTGCCAGGGGCCAACCATCTGATCCCTCACTGTCAAACCGCCCACGCTGCGATCGCCAATTGTGATCAGGAAGGACTTGCTGCCAACCGCAGGAAAACGCAGCACTCTCTGAGTGGCTTCAAGCACATCCAGTCCAGCAGTAGAAAATTCGGCTGAACTGACCGTTTGCCGGCTGACCTCTCGATGCACCTTGGGGGTACGGCCCAGCAACACATCCAGTGGCATATCCACTGCTGCCTGGCCCGTCGTCTGATCCTGCAGACTTAACTGGCGTTGATTTGTTGCCTGGCCCAGCACAGCATAAGGGCAACGTTCCCGTTCACAGGTGGCTGCAAACCAATCCAGCTCAGCCGCCTGTAAGGCCAACACATAGCGCTCCTGTGACTCGTTACACCAGATTTCCATGGGTGACATAGCCGGATCGCCCAGTGGAATTTTACGCAGCTGCAACACCCCACCCACTCCACCATCGTGCAACAGCTCAGGCAGGGCGTTGGACAATCCACCGGCACCTACATCGTGTAATGACAGAATGGGATTTTCGCCGCCCCGGGCACAACAGGCTTCTATTACTTCCTGGCAGCGGCGTTGCATTTCCGGGTTTTCGCGCTGCACCGATGCAAAATCCAGTTCTTCCTGGCCCTGACCGCTGCCGATAGAAGAAGCAGCACCACCGCCCAGGCCAATCAGCATGGCCGGGCCACCGAGCACAATGATGTGGGCACCCTCACTCAATGGCAGCTTAGCCACCAGTGATTGGCGAATACTGCCCATTCCGCCAGCGATCATGATGGGCTTGTGATAGCCCCACAAGCGGCCACCTATCTGCTGTTCGAAACTGCGGAAATATCCGCACAAAGAGGGGCGACCAAATTCGTTGTTGAATGCGGCTCCGCCAATTGGGCCTTCGGTCATGATTTCCAGTGAGCTGGCAATCCGACCAGGTTTACCATGCTCCTGTCGCCAGGGAGCATCCAGCCCTGGCAAATCAAGGTGTGAAACACTGAATCCGGTCAAGCCGGCTTTGGGCCTTGCACCCCGGCCGGTGGCAGACTCATCGCGTATCTCACCGCCGGAACCGGTGGCAGCACCAGCGAAAGGTGAAATAGCGGTGGGATGATTGTGGGTTTCAACCTTGATCTGGAAGGGCAGCGGCTCATGCACCCAGCCGTACTGCTGGCTTTCGGGCTGTACAAAAAACCGCTCGCCTGGCGCTCCTGCCACTACGGCAGCGTTGTCGTGATAAGCCGAGAGTATGCCCGCCGGCGCCAGCGCGTGCGTGTTACGAATCATCCCGAACAAGGAAACATTCGCAGGTTGTCCATCAATGCTCCAGGAGGCATTGAAAATCTTGTGCCGGCAGTGCTCTGAGTTGGCTTGGGCAAACATCATCAGCTCGGCATCTGTGGGATTGCGACCCAAGTCGGTGAAGCTGTCCAGCAAATAGCTGATTTCATCCACCGATAAAGCCAGGCCCATGGATTGATTAGCCAATTGCAGGGCTGCCAGGCCGGAGTGCTGGATATCGACATGCACCAGCGGACGCACAAGGCCCGGCTCAAACATGGCCCTGGCCTCTTCCAGGCTGTGCAACAAGGATTGAGTCATGCGGTCATGCAGCAGGTTCTCCACAGCGATCGTCTGCTGAGGGCTGAGCACATCAGCGATGCTGATCCAGATCGCCAAACCTCGTTCGATACGCAGAATTTCATCCAGACCACAACGACGTGCAATGTCGGTCGCTTTGCTGGACCACGGAGATTGGGTGCCCAGGCGGGGGACTACCAGTTTCAGCTCAGGCGCTGGCAAGTGCCGGCTGGACTCACCGTGCAACAAGTCTTCCAGTTGCACAAGTTGCTTTTCAGATAGCGTCGACCGGGAATTGAGGAGATAGACATAGCGGGCTTCGATGCCTGGTTCCTGACCACATTCACGAGCAATCCGGGAGGCCAGTTTCTGCCTGCGGAAATCAGAATAAACGGGTTCGCCTAGCAGGCAGGTGAACTCGGACAAGGTTTTGCTCCCGGGATTCAAGCTATAAAAACGCCATGCAATCATGCATGGCGTTTCATTTTAACGCATTTACTGCACCGCCTGTTCCAGCAGTTTTCGTAAATGTATTTATTTTCCGGTGCTGGCAGCGGACATGCCTTCCAGGCGCTCCCTCAAGGTAGCGGGCGGCACATAACCGGGTATGAGTTGACCATCTGAAGTCATGATCGCGGGAGTGCCGGTCACGCCCAGCGCGATGCCCAGCTGGTATTGTTCAGCGATCGGGTTATCACACTGACGAGTCTCTGGTTCCGAGCCCTCCTTGGCTGCAGTCATTGCAGCCTGCTGATCATCATCACTCCTTCCCGAAACGAATTTTTCGTAGGACGCAGAAGCAATGCCCGCACGAGGAAAGGCCATGTAGTGAATGGCAATCCCCTGCTGATTGTACTCGGCCATCTGCGAATGCAGTTTGCGACAATAGCCGCAGTCGATATCGGTAAACACGGTCAGGTCAAAGGTGGTCTTCTCGGGCACGAATCCTATTTGCTTGCTCACGTCGATGCCGGCAAGCAATTCCCTGCGAACCCCGGCCTTAGCCATTTCGGTCAGGTCTTCTTTTGTGTCCATATCGATGACACGTCCCTGAAACAGGTAACGCCCATCGTCGGTGGCATAGACAATATCGCCTTCGATCTGAACCTGCAGGATGCCTGTCATGGGGGTTTCTGATACGGCGATAGCCTTGGCCGAAGGCGCCAATTCACGAATTCGTTCTTCCACCAGTTCAAACTTGTCTTTGGCCAGAATGATCCCGGATATGGGAGAAAGTATGATGGCAAGGAAAATGACTTGTGCTGTGCGGCGCATGGCCTACCTCTCTCTATGATTCAGTTTTTTCGCCAGGAGGCGGGCAGCTTACCACGCAAAATCCCCGGTTTCGACGCGCAAGGCATGATTTCCAGACCATGGCGTGCATGGTAGAGCGTGCAATGGCTTAAAAGTTCCAGATCCTGTCCTAAGCTGCCTGCTTACCCCCTTGGATGGTGGCGGGCATGCAGTTGCTTGAGGCTTTCGCGGGCAATGTGCGTATATATCTGGGTAGTGGAGAGATCACTATGGCCCAGCAGCAGCTGGACCACGCGCAGGTCAGCCCCATGATTGAGCAGATGGGTCGCGAAAGAATGACGCAGCATGTGTGGTGAAATTGCGCCGCCTATCCCGGCCTGGACAGCATGCCGGCGAATTGCGTACCAGAACGCCTGGCGGGTCAGGCCAGCTTTGCGGTTGGTGACAAACAAGTGTGGGCAGCTGACTCCGGCCAGAAGCTGCGGCCTGGCATCACGCAGATACTGTTTCAGGCAATGCTCCGCCTCTTCACCCAAAGGCACCAGTCTCTCCTTGTTGCCTTTGCCAACAACCCGCACTACTCCCTGGTTCAGGTTCAAACCGGAGACTTCCAGATCAACCAGTTCACTGACACGAAGGCCGGTCGCGTACATCAGCTCCAGCATGGCCTGGTCCCTTAAGCCCAGTGGTGTTGTGGTATCAGGTGCTTTGAGTAAGGCCTCGACCTGAGCTTCGCTCAGGGCTTTGGGCAGTCCCCGGCCTATTTTCGGGTTTTCTATCAATGCACAAGGGTCGTCCTTGCGCCGGCCTTCACGCAATAACCAGCGATAGAATTGCCGTAAACCAGACAGATATCGCGATAGCGATCGCGGACTCTTACCTGACTTGAGCTGGCTGGCGAGGAAATCCAAAATCTGTTCTCGGCCGGCATTCAGCAACAGCTGTTCCGTTTGCAGGAAAGTCGCGAAAGTTTGCAAGTCGTAGCGGTAAGATTCCAGAGTGTTGGCACTCAGGCCACGCTCGGCCCAAATGGCGTCCAGAAACTGCTCAATCACAGGGGACTGCCGGTCAAACGGTAAACTGGTGGACATCAGGGTGCCCGGCGGCGACGTTCTTCCTCCAGGTGATTCATCCATTGTTGCGCGGCAGCGCGCGCCTGGGGGTAATTGGCCGCCTGACGCCAATCGGAACTGGCAGAATCATAATTACCGAGATTGAATTCAGCCATGCCGCGCAAGAGGTAGGCTTCGCCGGTCTTGCGTTCATCCAGACCACCTTTGTTCACGGCTGAGCTGAGTGCCTCTTTGGCAGGTTGCCAGCGCTCCATATCGATCAGAATGTAGCCACGGCGCAGATCAATTTCACCCGTTCTGGCCGCTGTCCCTGCCTTTTCGTATGCAAGCAGCGCGTTTTCCATTTCCTCTGCGGCATACCAGGTATCAGCTACCAAAGCCCAATGCCTGTCTGAGCCCTCAACCACGCCGGACTGAATTCCCTTCTGCAGAACCTCGGCGGACTTATAGGGAACGTTGGAATTGGAATACAGACTGGAAAGGAACAGGATGTCCGATTGCGTATCCAGAAGCTTCTTGCGATGAGCCAGGGCAAGCACTGATAGCGCCTTATCATCCTGTTCCAGTTTGTAGTAAATTTGCGCCAGCTGGACCCAATAAGTCTTTTTGTCGGGCCACCTGGAAATTATGAATTCCAATGTTTCGGCAGCCTGCGGAAACTGCTCCAGCTCATAATGAGCCGCCAGCTTCAATTGATACCATTGCTCCTTGGGTTCTTTATCCATTGAAATGGCTTTTTCAATGGATTTGAGGGCATTGGCATAATCCTGGTTGTTGGCATGGATCGAAGCCTGCAGAACATAGGCAGCGGAGGTGATTTTTTCCTGCGGAGCAGTGCAGAACCACAGATCGAGGCGGTTCAAGGCATCCTCGTAACGCTCTTTCATGTAGTAAAGCTGTGCAATCTGGTACATCAGGGCAAAATGTGCCTGATTGGGCAGAGTGTTCAGCTGGACTGCTTTTTCGAAATACTGCAATGCCGGGTCGAAGTTATTGCGTGACCATTCAACCTGGGCCAGCGCCTGGTAGAGGATGGCCTGCAGGTATTCATCTCTGCCAGCGTAATCCAGCATTTTGCTCAAACTACTGTAGGCCTGGTCGTATTGCTCTGCACCTACTAACTCATAAACCTCATTCAGTTCCCTATAAGTGATCTCGTCCATAGCCTTGGCAGCCACTTCACGCTCTTTGTCACACTCGCCAGACTGTGCCTCGATCCCGAAGCTGGCCAACAAAAATAAACTCGTACAAACGGCCAGCACGACACGCGCTGTAGCCCAAGGGAAGTCAGTGAGAGATCTAAACATTTCAGTAGCCCTCGTCCTCGTCCAATGAGAACTCAATAATCTGTGTGGCGCGACGCTCAACCGCCACACCGTCTACAACTCGCGGTTTGAATTTCCACTTGAGTATGGCCCGAATCGCTTCGCGATTAAAAATTCGTGCGGGATCCGCATCAACCACTTGCGGGTCTCTAACCGTTCCGACTTCGGTGATGGTGAACTCAACTTTCACCCAGCCTTCGATACTGCTGACAGCGGCTTCACGCGGATACATGGGCCGGATCACCACGACCGGAATAATGTCGCCTTCTGCCTTCCTGTCCACTTGCTGGAAATTTCCGATGAAAATTCCTTCGCCACCACTCAGTGGCACATCCAGATTTGGCATGTCCAGCTGGGGCATGTCCTGCACCTGCTGATCCTGCTTGGCAATCTGCATCCTGGGTGGCGGTGGCGGATTCTTGGGCGGTGGTGGCTTCTTAGGAACCCGGCGATCCCTGGTATTGATATCATCAGGAATTTCAACTGGGCCGAAATGAATACCCGCAGTCGCTTCCATGTCCTCCCGACCACCAGCACCAGACGACACCAGCTTATGCATGAACAGAAACAGGCCAAAGGTGACAGCAATGGCCAGCAGTGCAGATATCAATAATCGTAATGTTCTCATATCGCTAAGTCCCCGGAGTGTCCGTGGAAATTGCTATTCCTTCTACACCTGCCAGTTTTACCTGGTCCATGACCTGGGTTACGGTACCAACCCGAGACCCTTTGTCGGCGATGATGACCACGCTGCCTTCCGGGTTTTCTGATTTGGCGCGTTCGACCATCTGCCGCACTTCACGCATTTCAACCTGGCGTTTGGCCATCCAAATCTCATCATTGGGCTTTATGCCGATCAGAATAGTTCCGTTGCGCAGATTGATTGCTTGCGCAGCCTGCGGCTTGACGATGGCAGCACCTGTCTCTTTGGTAAAAGAGGTGGTAACAATAAAGAAAATGAGCATGATGAAGACGATATCCAACATCGGCGTGATGTCGATTTCGGCATCTTCAATACGTGCATGCCTTCTGGCCATGCGGCAATCTCCGTTCTTGCTGACGCCACCCTTTGTGACGTCACTTGATATTCGAAGAGTCTCTGAACAATTCAGAGAGTCCCGCGACACAGGGAGGTGTCGCCATTTTCAATGAATCCATCCCAATGGAAATGGTACAAAGTGCCAGAGTGTCACTGGCATACTTTTCACTTTCCGTGCCCAAAAAATCCAAAATGAGAAAGCCTGGATGGATTTATTCAGTGCTTGATCAATGACGCTGCAACATATCTTCGAGCCTATCAGTTTCCGTGCGGGCCTTGTGTTCCAGCCAGGTACCAAAATAAACCCCCGAAAGGGCAGCAACCATACCTGCCATGGTGGGCACGGTGGCCATGGAGACGCCGCCAGCCATGGCTCGGGCGTTACCGCCGCCACTAAAGGTCATAACATCAAACACCGTGATCATGCCCGTTACCGTCCCCAACAAGCCCATCAAAGGACAAATGGCTATCAGGGCCTTGATGAAACCGATATTCTGCGTCAATGCGATGGATGCTTCAGAAATCAGTCCATCACGAACTTGCCGCGCATACCAGGAGTTGGTGTCAGCTCGGGATTCCCATAAGCTGACAATATGATTGCGTCTTGCCGGAAACACTTTGTGCAGGAACCACATGCGCTCCAGTATGAAGGTCCACATCATGAACAAAACGAACATGATGGCCCACAGCACATTGCCTCCCAGGACCATAAAGTCCCTGATGGAAGCTACGGCTTCATAAAACCAAATCACGCGCGGCGCTCAGCCATGCGTGCAATGACGCCTGCGGCCTGCTCTTCCAGTGTCTGGATCATCGCCTTGGCCTTGCCTGACAGGAAGCTGTGGGCCAGGGTCAGCGGAATTGCAACAACCAGGCCTTCCACAGTAGTAACCAGCGCCATGGAAATGCCGCCAGACATCATGCGTGGGTCGCCAGTACCAAACAGGGTAATCATCTGAAAGGTTTCGATCATACCGACCACAGTACCCAGCAGGCCTAGCAAGGGAGCAACCACGTAGAGCACCTTGATAAAACTGAGACCGTTTTCGATAGGCCCAGTCTCACGCAGAATAGCCTCATCCAACTTGAGTTCGAGCGTTTCAAGATCTGTATTTGGATTATCGGTATAAACTGCCAGTATACGGCCCAGAGGATTTTTCTTGTCGGCGGTTTCGCTCTTCATCTGACGCGAAATGCGGCTACCCACCGAGAATAGCGAAAAGGCCTTCCACAGGCATAGCAGCGCGCCAAACACGCCCAAACCCACCGCTACGAAGCCTACCAGCCCACTGTCTTCCTTGAAGCGCTCGATCACAGTCTTGGACTGCACCACTGCGCGCAAAATCTGGCCACGGGTGAAGTCAATGGCCATATCGGTAACTCCACCAGGAGCCGTGGATTGCAGGTCGCTGGCCATTCCCCGGTAACGGGCTGCTGGCTGCCTCGAGAGCTCAATCAGCTGCTCTCGACTCTTGCTGGTATCCCAGTCGAGAAACAGACCATCGGCCACCGCATTGAACACGCCAACGCGAACAATTTCCATGTCCGGTTTTTCGCCACTGATGCGTTCCACCGGTGCCGTGAACTTGACTATTTTGCCCGACTCGGCAATTTCCGTCACCATGGCTGACCAAAGGTTGCGCAATTCAGCCACCGTCGGCAGTTCACGACGAGTGGAAAGATCCCTGAGGAATTGGGTGCGGCCCGGAAACTGGGCAGTCACCATGGAATCATCCAGGGCTGCCTGGATATCGCCCGAAGCCTGACGCACTACACCGAACAATTCTCCGAGGTTGCCCATACGTTCGGCCAAAGTGGTTTCCAGTTCGGCCAGTGAGCGCTCGTTGACATCATACTCATCCCGCAAGCGGTCACTGAGGGCATTTTCTCCCGCCAGTTCCTGCTGCGCTGCTGCCAGCAGATCTCTTTGCTGGTTGCGATCGCGAACAAATTCGGCTTCACGCTGTTCATTGATCTTGCTTTCGGAAGAAGCCGCTTCACGCACTATGCGCGCCAGTTCATCCAGGGTCTGGGCATTGGCAAGGGGGGCCAGCATGAAAGCTGAAACCGCAACGATGATGCGCAAATGTTTCATTGTGCCACCTCCGGCCCTGGGGTCGGCAACATGACCAGATCAGGTGCTTTCTCATTCTTGGCGATGGCAATACCGTTCTTCACTTCCAGTGTAAATCTGCTGGGAAGTTCTTCGAAACTGCGAGTTGTCGGGTTGAACCAGCCAGTACTGGCTTGATCGCTGGTTTGATAAACGAGCAAAGTGCGGCCCACGCGCAGGAAATCGACGGTCTGACCGGTGCTTGGTAAGGTATCCGAATAAGCTTCCGTGGTCCGGCCGAATTCCAGCTCTCCCTGATAGGCTTCCATTACGCGACGGTATTTTTCGGAAGCAGTGACTTCAGCCTGGTCCATCATGTTGGCCAGCCGCTCCACACGGGCCCGACGTTCTTCAATCCGAAAGGGGATATCAGCTTCAACAATTTGTCCTAGCGCTTCGATCATCTCCAGCATCAGGGGAACAACTCCCCGATTGGTCGCTTCCAGGCCTTCCAGCTGGCGGTTGACTGACTGAATCTCGCTACGCTGATCACCTACTACCTTTCCGAGGTTTTCGTTGTAGATTTTCAGCCCTTCAACCTCACGCACTGCGGCGCGATATTCAGCCAGTAAATCCTGTGCCTGCTTTGCCAGTGTCGTAACCCGCGTCTGTGAACTCTCGGCGTCTTTGTTGATTTTGGTTTCTGCCTGAACCGTTGAATTCAGCGCCTGCGCCTGCGCGGCGGTGAGCCACAGCAAGGCCGGTATGGCGATGAGGCAGGCCTTGAAAAAGCGGCTTGGCATTTTATTTGGCATAACCTGTTTCCAATTAGTTCTACAGAAAATTAGTCGGAACCGGGAGCCGGCATCGCGCTCATCCGGGTGCCCCGGACAACGGGGCAAGGGCGCACAGGGTACCCGATGCTGCCATTGCTATCCACCAGCTCAGGCTAGTTATGGCCGATTGAATTTTATCGCGGCCAACCGCCAGGCAACTGTGTGGATTTCATACTGAAGCATAGCAGACCGTCTTCACTACGAAAATGCCCGTAATAGACACGCAGCTGCTGACCAGTGTAGCTTTCAACTTCAGGGCTGCAATGGTCGGATAATGGTCGTGGAGACCGGTTTGAAATGATACTCATGCGGCCAGACCAACCGAGCCACACGGTCAGTCCCATACCAGCCCTTAAGGCAGATCGTCCCTGTGGCCTTGGCCGCTTGTTGCTGGTCATGCTTTACGACGCGGTCATTGTCATAGCCATCCTGATGGTTGCCGCAGCCTTTGCACTGTTCCTGCCCTTCAGCAACCAGACCGCCGGCAAAGACTTTGCCTACTCACTTTACCTGCTCATTGCGTGGTTTCTTTACCTGGCATATTGCTGGCGCAATAGTGGAATGACGCTGGGCATGCGAGCCTGGAGAGTACAACTGGTCAGCGATCGTGGCGGGCCGCCGGCCTGGTGGCAATGTGGCCTGCGCTTTGGTGCTGCTGGATTGTCAGCTGCTGCAGCCGGAACGGGTTACTGGTGGAAGCTTTTTGATCGCCAGAAACTGAGCTGGCATGACCACCTGAGCCAGACCCGCCTCATTTGTCCTGGCAAACAGGGCAGACCTGCCCGCTCAGACGGTTCGACGCAGAAAATAGACAGCAGCGATGGTCAATAGCAAAGGTGGCAGGCCGTGACTGAGCATTGTCGGAAGCTGGTACACATCGCCGAAATTCTGTGTCATGCGGGTAAAAATCATGAAAAGGCCACCCAATACCATACCGAGAAACATCCTGACTCCCAGGTTCTGACTGCGAGCCTGGCCAAAAACAAATGGCATGCCTACCAGCACCAGGGCCATCACAGTGAACGGATAGACGAGTTTTTCCCACAGGGCAGACTGGTAAAGCGTATCGTCCAGCCCGTTGGTTTTCAGGTAGTCCAGGTAATCCAGCAATGAGCGGACGGACAAACGTTTTGGGCGGGTCACCACGGAGTCCAGCAACTCGGGCCGCATTTCAGTAGACCAGGCCAGGCTGTCATATTGGCTGGCCACAGCGCCCGTCTCGCTCAATTGCACTTCAGACACCTGTTGCAGCATCCAGGCGGCATTCTGGTGGGCAGCGCTATCGGCGCGGGTTATTTTTTCAAGGTTGGCATCCGCATTGAAGTGATAAATCACAATATCCTTGAATTCCAGCGATTGCTGCCCCCGGTCGGCTGACAATATCGGCGCCTGGATATTGACGATGTCCGTGCCGTCCCGCATCCACACACCGGTGGTTCCGCCAATGATGGCCTGCCCGACCATTTCGCTGAGCCGGAATGCACGTGCCTGCTGCTCCGCGGCGGGTGCCAGCCATTCACCCATAATGATGACCGGCAGGGCTAACAACAAAGTGCCGGCCATCGCCGCTGATGCCAGTCGTAGCCGGGATACACCGGAAGTGCGGAAAGCCACCAGTTCATTGCTGGCCGCCAACCCGCCCACGCCCACCAGGGTGCCGAGCAGGGCTGAAACCGGAAAAATCTGGTAGGCCAATCTGGGCAAGGTCAGAATAACTACCCATAGTGCGTCGACGCTGGTGTAATCGGCTTGCGTATCACGCAACTCGTTTAACAGGGAAAACAAAACGAACAACAGGGTTAATCCCAACCAAACCAGCAGCGTACCCAGAATGGCGGCGCGACCTATATACCGATCTACCAGCCTGATCATTTTTCAGCCGCTACCCACTTTGCGGCCCTGGCGCTGCAACCAGTAAAGGGCGCTGATGCCGAATACTGCGTGCACCCACCACATGCCTGGAACCAGCGGCACTGCACCATCTATCACCCAGGAGCGACTCATATAAAGCAGATTGGCATAGGCCAGGTACAGCAAAATACCCAACAGAACCCTGCCACCCCGCCCTTCACGAGGGCGTGAATGCGCCAGTGGAATCGCCAGCAGGCCCAGTATGACGATGGCCAGAGCCGGAGAAATACGCCATTGGAATTCGGCACGCTCGACCAGCCCGGCAGAAGTCATCAGTTCGACGCTGCTGCGTGCCTCGATATCTGGTGCTGATCGCTGACGTTCCTGATCGGGCACTCTGAGGTCATTGCGGGAGAAATGGACCATACCGAAATCCAGTGTATCGCCTCCACCCTCGGTTATCTGGCCGTTTTCCAGGGTGAGAAAGCGTTCACCGGTTTGGGCGTTCAACCAGTAGTAACCTTTTTCAGCCACCCATACCTGCTCTCGCCCGTCCTTTTTTTGACGGATGAAAACGTTCTTCAGAGTCTGGCCATCTTTTTCGACAGCCTCGACGTATAAAACCAGGTTGCCGTCCCGCAAAACATGAAATTGCCCTGTCTGCAAACCCCACTCTGAAGCAGTCCGATAGGCTTCCTCCAGTTTTTCCTGGGCAGTCCGGGCTGCCAGGGGCGCAACAATCAGGCCTATCGCCATCACTATTACTGCTACTGGCAACACGAAGTTGAACAGCGGCCGCAACATCAGGGTCCAGCTGAAACCGCTGGCCCGCATGACCGCCATTTCCTGGTCCCGGTAAAGCCGACCCAAACCCCAGATCACTGCGATGAATGTGGCCAGAGGCAGTATGGTGTTAAGCACTTCCGGAATTTTCAGAGCGATCAATTCGCCCAGCAAGCCAGGTGGCAAACGGCCGCCAGCGATATCGTTCAGCAATTCACCCAGCGTTACGCCCAACATCACCACCAGCAATACCAGAGTGACGGCGATGAATGTCCAGGACCACTCACGCAGTATGTATTTTTGCAGGATGTTCAGAATTACCTCGAATTTGAGATCTGAATGCAGGCCAGATGATTCTGGCTCGTTTGGAGCTGGAAGTTTAGCAGCAATCATTGCCTGCTCGTGCTGGCAAACGGGATTAGTGCATGAGCCGGGGGTCAGATTGCAACTCCAGCCTCTGAAACAGGCTTGTGGTCTATGCTGCGGTAAATTCCAGTACAATGCCCAGCTGATTGCCGCATCCCTGTCGCGGCATCCAGTGAAAACAAAACGGGATACACCAGCGACATGCAATTGAACCTGTCAAAAACCGCTGCGCGGAAAAGCCAAGCCGCCTGCATCGTCATCGGCATTAGCGACGATGGCCCATTAAGCTCCAGCGCCAGAGCCATAGACCGGGCCAGTGGAGGCCTCCTCAAGCAATTACTGGCAAGCCGTGATGTGGCTGCGGCCAAGGGCAAGACCACCTTGCTGCATCATTTTCCGGGCACCAGCTCGGCACGCCTGCTGCTTGTAGGTTTTGGCGACAAGGACAAACTGGATGCGGTGGGCTTTGACCAGGCCTGTTTCAATGCCGGACGATTCCTGCGTGATCACCCCATCACCGACTGCCATGTTTGCCTGCATGAGATTGAAGTCGCGGGCAAATCGGAAGCATGGCGGGTAAGACAGGCGGCGCTGGCTTTTGAACGCGCAAATTACCGATATACGCAAACCAAGCAACCCGGCAAAAACATCGCACAGCCAATGATTCAGGTCAGTTTTCAGGGGGACGCACCATTACAGACGGCCCTGGACCAGGCCTCCGCCATGGCCACAGGCATTGAACTGGCCTGTCATCTGAGCGATTTGCCACCCAATATCTGCAACCCGGAGTTTCTGGCCGCGGCAGCAACTCGACTGGCACAGGGCCAGAAAAAAGTAGAGCTTGAAGTGCTGGAACAGGCACAAATGGCCAAACTGGGTATGGGTGCCTTGTTGGGCGTAGCCAGCGGCAGCAGCAACAAACCGAAACTGATCATATTGAAGTATTCCGGCGGCAAAGCGGGCGACAAACCGGTTGTATTGGTGGGTAAGGGCGTTACCTTTGATTCCGGTGGGCTGTCACTGAAATCACCTGACAACATGGTGCAAATGAAGTTTGACATGTGCGGAGCCGCCAGTGTGCTGGGCGCTTTCAAGTCTGCCCTTGAGCTGAAACTCCGGCTTAACCTGGTTTGCGTCGTCGCAGCAGTGGAAAACATGCCAGATGGCAACGCTTGTCGCCCCGGTGATATCGTCACCAGCATGTCTGGCAAAACCATCGAAGTGCTCAATACCGATGCGGAAGGCCGGCTGATTCTGTGTGACGCGCTGACTTACAGCGAACGCTTTGCACCCAGATGCATTGTGGACGTGGCCACCCTCACCGGTGCCTGTGTGGTTGCGCTGGGCCATCCTGCCAGCGGTTTGCTGAGCAATGATGATGAATTGGCAGAGGACCTGCTGAAGGCCGGCACAGACATAGTTGACCGCGCCTGGCGTTTGCCTTTGTGGAATGACTACCAGTCACAGATCGATACTGAATTCGCTGACATGAAGAATGTCGGTGGTATGGCGGCGGGCGCCATCACGGCTGCCTGTTTCCTGTCCCGTTTTGCTGAGGGTCAGCGCTGGGCTCATCTGGATACTGCAGGCACAGCCTGGAAATGGAAATCTGAAGAAGGTGCTACCGGCAGACCCACGGGTTTACTGACTCGCTTTTTGTTACAACAGGCTGGCGTCAAGGCTCTTTAGAAAGTGGCCAGTGAAACTTGTCAGGTTGATTTCTACGTCATGCAGGATCAATCCAAATCAGTCCAGCAACTGGTCTGCCAGTTGGCCATGATGGCCTGGGAGCAGGGCATGCAATCAATGGTGTTGCTGCCGGATGATCAGCAGCTTGAGCAACTGGATCAGCTGATGTGGTCGTTTCCCAGGGACCGCTTTCTGCCGCATCAGTCGGCCAGGCAGCCCGGTGATGCCCCAGTCGTTCTGGGCTTGCCAGCAGATCTGGATAATTGCCAGGCTCAAGTCATCATCAATCTGGATACCGGGGTCATACCCCGCCCCGAACGTTTTCGACGTTTACTGGAACTGGTACCCGCCAGCGATGCCGACCGGCATGCTTCGCGGCTGAAGTTTCGCGCCTATAAAGCGCTGGGGCTTGACCCCTTAAGCCACACGATGGGTGGCAATTGAACCGGCCCGATGCAAAGATGAATGTCAGGTAGCAAGAACCCCATGGACAAGAGTTACGATCCTGCCGCCATCGAACAGCGCTGCTATCAGCAGTGGGAAAACAGCGGCTATTTCCAACCTTCCGGCAGCGGC
>JANOGQ010000507.1:0-5644 GCA_031406105.1 Lysobacterales bacterium
AGATGGTAATGCCGGGCGACAACATCCAGATGGTAGTGACACTGATTGCACCGATTGCGATGGAAGATGGATTGCGATTTGCAATTCGCGAAGGCGGCCGCACAGTAGGTGCAGGCGTTGTAGCCAAGATCTTCGAATAAATAACCAGACGCGCCCTGCGGTTGCGTGGCGCGATTTTTGACGATTAAAGCGAGTACATATAGATGGCTGAACAGAGAATTCGCATCCGGTTGAAAGCATTCGATCACAGACTGATCGACCGCTCTGCAGCAGAAATCGTGGAAACTGCAAAGCGTACCGGTGCCCAGGTGTTGGGCCCGATTCCTCTGCCTACCAAGATTGAGCGCTGCACGGTACTGATTTCTCCGCACGTCAACAAGGACGCGCGTGACCAGTATGAGACCCGTACTCACAAGCGTTTGATGGATATTGTGGATCCGAACGACAAGACTGTGGATGCACTGATGAAACTGGATCTGGCTGCAGGCGTTGACGTACAGATCAAACTGTACTGATCCAAGGCATTTGGCGGCACTTGGCTTAAAGAAGGCATAAGCGATGAAGATTGGATTAATTGGGCGTAAGCGAGGCATGACCCGTGTATTCACCGAAGCCGGAGACAGTATTCCGGTTACGGTGATTGAAGCCGGCCCTAATCGGGTTACGCAAGTAAAAACTAATGAAGTGGACGGCTACCGCGCTGTTCAAATCACTACGGGCACCCGTCGGGCCAGTTTGTTGAACAAGCCAGAAATCGGGAAGTTTGCTGCAGCCGGGGTGGAAGCGGGCGAAGGCCTGTGGGAATTCCGTTTGCCGGACGGCCAGGGTAGTGATGTGACTAACGGTAGCGAGTTCACCGTGTCCATGTTCGAGGCCGGGGAAAAAGTGGATGTAACCGGAACCAGCAAGGGCAAGGGCTATGCGGGCACCGTAAAGCGCCACAACTTCCGTACCCAGGATGCCACGCACGGCAACTCTGTCTCGCATCGTGCGCCAGGTTCGATTGGCCAGAACCAATCACCCGGTCGTGTATTCAAGGGTAAGAAGATGGCCGGGCATATGGGTGACGAGCAAGTCACTACTCAAAATCTTGAGGTAGTTCGCGTGGATGTCGAACGAAATCTATTGCTGATCAAAGGCGCGGTTCCAGGTGCTCCGGGTGGCCATGTGACAGTACGTCCGTCCGTGAAGACGAATTGAGGAGATGACCATGCAACTCGCAGTAGCTGGCGGTAATGAAATCAAGGTCTCCGAAGCCACGTTTGGTCGCGATTTTTCAGAGGCGCTGGTTCACCAGGTTGTAACTGCCTACATGGCAGGCGCACGGGCTGGCACTAAAGCACAAAAGAATCGTGCGGCAGTTTCCGGCGGCGGGAAGAAGCCCTGGAAGCAAAAGGGCACCGGTCGTGCACGCGCCGGCACCATACGCAGTCCGATCTGGCGTGGTGGTGGTAAGACTTTCGCGGCTGTTCCCCGGGACCATTCGCAGAAAGTGAATCGCAAAATGTATCGCGCTGGCATCCAGGCCATTTTGTCTGAGCTGGTGCGGCAGGATCGTTTACTCGTTGTGGAGTCATTTGATCTGGCAAGCCCCAGGACTAAAGATCTGATTGAAAAGTTGGGTGGTTTGAAATTTACGACTGGCCTGATTGTTACCAACGAGATAAACGAGAACGTATTTTTGGCATCCCGCAACCTGCCTGGTGTTTATGTGCTGGATGTTGAGGGGCTGGATCCAGTCAGTCTGGTGGGTTCAGAAAAAGTAATTATGACCGTCGAAGCGGTTGAGAAAGTCCAGGAGTGGCTGGGATGAGCAACAACAGATTGATGCAGGTCCTGCTGGCTCCACGTGTGACCGAAAAAACAACTCGCATAGGCGAGCAGAGCAATCAGTACGTATTCCGGGTAGTAACGGACGCAGAGAAATCTGAAGTCCGGGACGCAGTTGAATTGCTATTTGGTGTCAATGTCGAATCCGTTCGCATTGTTAACGTCAAGGGCAAAACCAAAGCCTTCCGCAACCGCCAGGGTAAACGTAGCGATTGGAAGAAGGCTTATGTGCGCGTGCAGGAAGGTCAAGCAATTGACTTCCTCGGCGGCGAATCGGCTTAAGGACCAGATTCATGGCTATTGTTAAGGCAAAACCGACATCTCCAGGCCGGCGTGGCGTAGTCCAGGTCAAGCATGATCACCTGCACACCGGTGGTCCGTGGGCTGCATTGACTGAGGCGAAGTCAAGGACCGGCGGGCGTAACAACGCGGGCCGTATAACGACACGGCATAAAGGTGGTGGTCACAAGCAACACTACCGGGTGATTGATTTCAAGCGCGACAAGGACGGCATCAAGGGTCGGGTGGAGCGTATTGAATACGATCCGAACCGTACCGCTCATATTGCGCTGGTCCTTTATCTGGATGGTGAGCGCCGCTACATCATCGCTCCCAAGGGTATGCATGCGGGTGATGAGGTTCAGAGTGGTCGTGATGCAGCGATCAAGACAGGCAATTCGCTGCCGCTGCGCAATATTCCGGTCGGTTCCGTAGTTCATTGCGTTGAGCTGACCCCTGGTAAAGGTGCCCAGCTGGCTCGCAGTGCTGGTGCAGCAGTGCAGCTCGTGGCGCGTGAAGGACAGCACGCCACGTTGCGTTTGCGCTCTGGCGAAATGCGCAAGGTGCAGGCACGTTGTCGCGCAACGATTGGTGAAGTTTCAAATTCCGAGCATAACCTGGAAAAACTGGGCAAAGCCGGAGCCAAGCGTTGGATGGGTATACGGCCCACAGTGCGCGGTGTTGCCATGAATCCGGTAGATCACCCGCACGGTGGCGGCGAAGGACGGACATCAGGTGGACGCCACCCGGTATCGCCATGGGGTGTTCCAACCAAGGGTTACAAGACCCGCAAGAACAAACGTACGAGCAATATGATTGTTCGCCGTCGTTCCGGTAAATAACAGGTAGAGCCATGCCACGTTCGATCAAAAAAGGACCGTTCATCGACCATCATCTGGCCAAGAAAGTCAGTGATGCCGTTGAGACCAACAACAAGCGCCCGATCAAGACCTGGTCGCGTCGTTCCATGATTCTGCCAGAAATGGTAGGCCTGACGATTGCAGTCCACAACGGCCGCCAGCACGTGCCTATCCTGGTCAACGACCAGATGATTGGGCACAAACTGGGTGAATTCGCCGCTACCCGCACTTTCCGCGGGCATTCCGGTGACCGCAAAACCAAGTAGGTATGAGCGATATGCAAGCGAAAGCCATTTTGAGAAACGCCCGTATTTCACCACAAAAGGTGAGATTGGTTGCTGACCAGGTTCGTGGAATGCCGGTTGAGAAAGCCGAGCAGTTGCTGGCGTTCAGCCCAAAGAAAGCCGCACACATGGTCAAGAAAGTTCTGCTGTCAGCTGTGGCCAATGCAGAACACAACGATGGTGCGGATATTGATGAACTGAAAATTGCGACCATCATGGTTGATGAAGGTCCAATCCTAAAGCGTGGTCGCGCCCGGGCTAAAGGCCGTGGAGCACGAATTTTCAAGCGTACCAGTCACATCACAGTGATGGTCGCAGACAGCAACAACACGGGACAAGCATAATGGGTCAGAAGGTACATCCAACCGGTTTCCGACTGGGCATATCGAAAGACTGGAATTCCACCTGGTTTGCCAACAAGGGCGACTATGCTGAGCTGTTGATATCCGACATTGAAGTTCGGACTTTTCTGCAAAAGCGTTTGGCGCAGGCAGCGGTAAGCCGTATCCAGATCGAACGACCAGCCAAGTCCGCCCGCATCACAATTCACACGGCACGTCCAGGTATTGTGATCGGCAAGAAAGGTGAGGATATCGAGACACTTCGCCGCGAAGTTACGCAGCTGATGGGTGTGCCTACGCACATCACTGTTGCCGAAATTCGCAAACCGGAACTGGATGCTCAACTGGTTGCCGAAGGCATCGCCCAGCAACTGGAACGACGCATCATGTTCCGACGTGCCATGAAGCGTGCAGTTGGAAACACCATGCGCTTGGGTGCATTGGGTATCAAAGTTTGTGTATCAGGCCGTTTGAATGGTGCGGATATTGCACGTAGCGAATGGTACCGCGAAGGTCGCGTGCCTTTGCATACGTTGCGCGCTGATGTGGATTACGGGTTTGTCGAAGCACAGACAACCTATGGAGTACTGGGTGTGAAGGTCTGGATTTATAAAGGTGAAGTTTTCAGCCTTTATGAAGGCGCTTCAAGTGACAAGCGTAACCAGGCGACTGCTGGTTAGGAGATAGAGCGATGCTGCAGCCCAAGAGAACAAAATTCAGGAAACAACAAAAAGGCCGTAACCGTGGTTTGGCTCACGTGGGTAATCGTGTCAGCTTCGGCGAGTTCGGACTGAAAGCGACAACACATGGTTTCGTTACTGCACGGCAGATTGAAGCTGCGCGGCGTGCCATCACGCGTTTTGTAAAGCGCGGCGGCAAGCTGTGGATCCGCGTGTTTCCTGACAAGCCCATTACCAAGAAGCCTGTCGAAGTTCGCATGGGTAAAGGCAAAGGCAACGTTGAATACTGGGTGGCCCCTGTTCAGCCTGGACGTGTGATGTATGAAATCCAGGGCGTAAGCGAAGAAGCCGCACGTGAAGCTTTTCAACTAGCCGCCGCAAAATTGTCAGTGAGTACAACATTCGTTAAGAGGTCTGTGCTGTGATGAATGCACAAGATTTGAAGGCTAAAAGCGAGACAGAGTTGCGTGAGCGACTTTCCGGGCTGCTACGTGAGCAGTTCAATCTGCGCATGCAAAAAGGCACCGGGCAGTTGGTCAAGCCGCATGAGTTACGTCGGGTACGGCGTGACATCGCGCGGGTAAACACCGTTCTCAATGAAAAATCCAGAGAAGGTAAGGCGGCATGAGCAGCACTGAAGCCCTGCAGGGCAGTAAAGTCGGACGCGTTGTCAGCAATAAAGCTGACAAGACTGTGACCATAAAAATCGAACGGCAGGTTCAGCACCCGCTATACGGAAAATACATCAAGCGTACGTCGAAAGTGCATGCGCATGATGAAGATAACAGCTGCGGTGAAGGAGATCTGGTGAAGATCGTTCAGTGCAGGCCGATATCCAAGACCAAAGCCTGGCGTGTCGTGGAAATCTTGGAGCGGGCACCGCAGCTCTGATGGGCCGTGGTTAGCTGACATTAATCGAGGATATTCAAGATGATTCAGATGCAAAGCATGCTGGCAGCAGCGGATAACAGTGGCGCTAGAGAGGTCATGTGTATCAAGGTGCTGGGTGGTTCCAAGCGGCGTTACGCTCGTATTGGTGACGTGATCAAGGTCACGGTAAAGGACGCCATCCCACGAGGCAAGGTAAAGAAAGGCGAAGTTTACAATGCAGTAGTTGTCCGTACTCGCTCAGGGGTTCGCCGTGGCGACGGATCATTAATCCGTTTCGATGGTAATGCCGCGGTATTGCTGGATAACAAGAACGAACCCATTGGTACCCGAATATTTGGGCCAGTAACCCGTGAGTTGCGTACTGAAAAATTCATGAAGATTGTCTCGCTTGCACCTGAAGTGCTCTGAGCACCGGTCAGCAATCGAGAGGAGCCAGGATATGAAAAGAATTCACAAAGGTGACGAAGTAGTTGTTATTG
>JANOGQ010000510.1:0-8542 GCA_031406105.1 Lysobacterales bacterium
AGATGGTAATGCCGGGCGACAACATCCAGATGGTAGTGACACTGATTGCACCGATTGCGATGGAAGATGGATTGCGATTTGCAATTCGCGAAGGCGGCCGCACAGTAGGTGCAGGCGTTGTAGCCAAGATCTTCGAATAAAACTTTACAGTTTAGTAAAACGACAGGCCAGTAGCTCAATTGGCAGAGCGGCGGTCTCCAAAACCGCAGGTTGGGGGTTCGATTCCCTCCTGGCCTGCCACTGAGCCGGTCAAAAAAGGCATGCAGTCGACACAAAAATGAGTACGAAAGTAGAAACAGAAAAGTCCCAAGTGGCCAATACCTTCTGGTTGGCAGTGTCCGCGGTGCTGCTCGTGGGTGGAGTAGCAGGATACTACTACTTCCAGGACACCCTGATTACGCCAATAAGGGTAGTCAGTCTGATAGTTGTTGCCGTGGTGGCTGCTTTTATCGCGGGGCAATCAGCTACAGGTGCTACGTTTTTCCGCTTCATAAAAGAATCGGATATTGAACGCCGCAAAGTGGTTTGGCCAACTCATCAGGAAACTCTGCAGACTTCTTTGATGGTCATCATCGTAACCATCCTGATTTCACTGTTTCTGGCGGCTGTTGACTGGATGTTGGGTGCTTCGGTACGCAGCTTGGTTGGGGGAGCCTGAGCCGTGGCAAAAAGATGGTATGTAGTTCATGCCTACTCCGGGTTCGAGAAACAGGTGAAGCGCTCCCTGGAAGACCGCATAAAGCGGGCTGAAATGGACGAGCAGTTTGGCGAAATCCTGGTTCCAACCGAAGAAGTGGTTGAAATGAAAGGTGGTCAGAAGCGCCGTTCAGACCGGAAGTTTTTCCCCGGGTACGTACTGGTGGAAATGGATATGACCGACGAATCCTGGCATCTCGTTAAAGAGGTTCCAAAAGTGATGGGATTCATCGGTGGAACAGCAGACCGGCCTGCTCCGATAAGCAAGAAGGAAGCAGACACCATCCTTAATCGCGTGAAGGAAGGCGTAGATAAGCCGCGGCCCAAAGTGCTTTTCGAGCCAGGCGAGATGGTTCGGGTGGTCGATGGCCCATTCAATGACTTCAATGGAGTCGTTGAGGGCGTTGATTACGATAAGAGCCGTTTGAAAGTGGCTGTTCTGATTTTCGGGCGTTCAACACCAGTGGAGCTTGAGTTCCACCAGGTTGAAAAGTCCTGATCGTTTGACGAGATCATAGTCCTGGCTGGTTTCAGCCGGGTTTGAAAACGCGCTGATGGCGCAAAAAACGACGGGGAGCTGTTTCACTGGTTGAGCAGCGATTGAACCCGGGGAGATGAATTATGGCCAAGAAGGTCACAGCCTACATCAAGCTGCAAGTCAAGGCTGGTCAAGCCAACCCGAGTCCGCCGGTAGGCCCTGCATTGGGGCAGCACGGAGTGAATATCATGGAATTCTGCAAGGCATACAATGCCAAGACACAAGGCCTTGAGCCAGGCCTGCCAACACCAGTAGTCATCACTGTCTACTCTGATCGAAGCTTCACCTTCATCACCAAGACGCCACCTGCTGCTGTGTTGTTGATGAAAGCGGTGGGTATTCCTAAAGGCAGTGGTGAACCGAATACCAAGAAAGTTGGCACCGTCACCCGCGCACAGCTGGAACAGATCGCCAAGGTTAAACAGCCCGATATAACGGCAGCCAGCATGGAGGCCGCAGTGAGGACTATTGCCGGATCAGCCCGAAGCATGGGTCTGAATGTGACGGGAGTCGAATGATGGCCAGAATGAGCAAAAGGATGAAAGCGATTCGTAGCCAGGTAGAACCCGGTAAGGCATACACTCTGGACGAAGCCTTGGAAATTCTGAAACAAAGCAGCAAGTTGAAATTTGTTGAATCTGTTGATGTTGCTGTAAGGCTGGGCGTAGATCCTCGTAAATCCGAACAAAACGTACGTGGATCAACAGTTCTGCCGAACGGCACAGGAAAGCAGGTTCGGGTGGCGGTATTTGCACAGAGTGAAAATGCTGAGAAGGCATTGGCTGCCGGTGCTGACGTGGTGGGAATGGATGACCTGCATGATCGCATGAAGGAAGGCGATCTGAATTTTGATGTGGTTATTGCTACACCAGATGCGATGCGCGTGGTTGGAAAGCTCGGTCAGGTTTTGGGTCCGCGCGGCCTGATGCCCAATCCCAAGGTTGGAACCGTAACCACAGATGTAGCGACCGCTGTGAAGAATGCCAAGGCTGGACAAGTGCGTTACCGCACTGACAAGGCAGGCATTGTTCATTCAACCATCGGTAAAGCCAACTTCGAAATAGATGCACTGAAGGGAAATCTTTCAGCGTTGCTGAAAGACCTGGTCAAACTGAAACCTGCAGCAGCCAAAGGTGCTTATCTGCAGAAAGTTTCAGTTTCAACAACCATGGGCCCCGGCATTCTGGTTGACCAGGCTAGCCTGAGTTATTGATTTAAGGAAGCCCTGAAAAATTCAGAGTTTCCTTGCGTTTTGTACTGCACACCTTAATTGACGTGTAGTGTAAATGGGCGGGCCGACCTCGAAAGAGGCGAGGCCGTCAGAGACCGCAGGCACGTAACAACTTCCGAGTTGTCACGTTTAATGGCGAACCGGGCAATCGGTCGTAGCCTGCGTAGATGGTGGAGCCCCCGCCACTAAAACGGGTTTCCTTCAATGAATTTGATTGAGGAAACGCAGCGGATAAGCCCGTTTTAGTGGCGGGGTCACCACTGGATCGAGTCATCAAAGCCGGATGTTCCGGTTCAAAGACTCCAGGAGGTAACCAATGGCGCTCAATCTTGAGCAAAAGAAGGCAGTAGTTGCAGAAGTGTCCCATGTGGCCAATTCGGCACTTGCTGCTGTTGCCGCAGAGTATCGTGGTCTGACCGTTACGCAAATGACCGAACTGCGTGTGAAAGCACGTCAGGACGGAGTTTTTCTGAAGGTCGCCAAGAATACTCTGGTACGTAGGGCCGTAGAAGGCACCGAGTTCGAATGCATGACGAATGCTCTTACAGGACCACTCCTGTATGCATTCAGCATGGAAGATCCCGGGGCAGCGGCCAGGCTGATCAAAGACTATGCAAAGGATCACGACAAATTAATAGCCCGACTGGTGGCTGTTGGTGGTCGGCTGTACGACGCTTCTGAACTGGATCGTCTGTCCAAGCTGCCTACCCGCGACCAGGCAATTGCTATTTTGATGGGCGTAATGAAAGCGCCAATCGAGAAGTTTGTCCGCACCCTGGCAGAACCTCACGCCAAGCTGGTACGTACCGTGGCTGCAGTGCGAGATGCTAAGCAAGCTGCTTGATTTTCAACTATTCAAAGGGTTTAACGACCCCCGACAATTCAATCAGGAGACAAAGAATGGCTGTTTCAAAAGAAGACATTTTGGAAACCATTTCAAATATGAGCGTAATGGAGGTTGTTGACCTCATCAGCGCTATGGAAGTGAAGTTCGGTGTATCAGCTGCTGCGGCAGTAGCAGTAGCTGCTGGTCCGGCAGCTGCAGCTGCAGTTGTGGAAGAGCAGACAGAATTCAACGTAGTTCTGGCCTCATTCGGTGCTAACAAGGTTTCGGTGATCAAAGTTGTACGTGAAATCACTGGCCTGGGCCTGAAAGAAGCAAAAGATCTGGTTGAAGGCGTTCCTTCCGTTGTTAAGGACGCAGTGTCCAAAGCTGAAGCTGATTCGCTCAAGAAAAAGCTCGAAGAAGCCGGCGCTTCTGTCGAGATCAAGTAACATCCTCCCTGTTTATCAGGGTTGAAAATGGAGCCGGCTGGGGACGAAAGTCTCCGGCCTGTTTCTGTTTGCGCTAAAGCGCAACTGGTGATGTGCTTAATTCAACCCGGGCGGATTGCCGATTTGGGTTGAATTAAAAAAGCGCTAGTTCGTCCCGGCCAGACACAACACAGGGACGGAGCTGGTTAATGTAACCAGAGTGACCAATGTTCGCAAACGAGGCGGGTTCAAACATGAGTTATTCTTTCACGGAAAAAAAGCGCATTCGTAAAGATTTCGGCAAGCGGAAATCTGTTCTTGACGTGCCTTTCCTGCTTGAAACGCAGATCCGTTCTTATCAGGAATTCCTGCAGGAAGAAGTTCCTGAAGATGATCGCAGGGATCGTGGTTTGCATGGTGCACTGAAGTCGGTTTTCCCGATTGTGTCTTATTCAGGGAACGCAGCACTTGAGTATGTAAGTTATAAACTGGGTGAGCCGGCATTTGATGTCAAGGAGTGCAAGCTTCGAGGCATGTCTTACGGTGCTCCATTGCGCGTTAAAGTGCGCCTGGTTATTTATGACAAGGACAGCTCTGCCAAGATCAAACCTGTCAAGTTTGTGAAGGAACAGGAAGTCTACATGGGCGACTTGCCGCTTATGACAGACACCGGAACATTCATAGTGAACGGCACCGAGCGTGTGATTGTGTCTCAGTTGCATCGTTCCCCGGGCGTGTTTTTTGACCACGACAAGGGTAAAACACACTCCAGCGGCAAGTTGTTGTTTTCTGCTCGCGTCATTCCGTACCGCGGTTCCTGGCTGGATTTTGAATTTGACCCGAAAGATTGCATCTTCACGCGCATTGACCGTCGTCGCAAATTACCGGTAACCATATTGCTGCGTGCTTTGGGCATGGGCGATGAAGAAATACTTGATCGCTTTTTCGACAAGAGTTCCCTGACGCTGAAGAAAATCGGTGCCAAGCTGGATCTTGTGCCCAGCCGTCTGCGTGGTGATACCGCTCTAACGGATATCGTTGGCAAGAAGAAAGAAGTCATTGTCCCGGCTGGCAAGCGTATTACTGCCCGGCACGTAAAACTGATAGAAGAAGCTGGTATAAAGTCGCTGGACGTTCCAGACGAATACCTGATTGGCAAGGTGATCGCCAATGACATCGTCGAAAAAGAATCCGGCGAATTGTTGGCCAAGGCCAACGCGGAAATAACTGAAGAGTTGCTGCAAGGCCTGCGTGAAGCCGAGGTTAAAGGCATTGAGGTGCTTTACATCAATGATCTTGACCAGGGACCATATATTTCCAGCACCCTGGGCATAGACCCAACCAGCAATGAACTGGAAGCGTTGGTGGAAATTTATCGCATGATGCGTCCAGGTGAGCCACCTACCAAGGATGCAGCGCAGAACCTGTTCAAGAATTTGTTCTTCTCGGAAGATCGTTATGATCTTTCAGCGGTTGGCCGCATGAAATTCAATCGTCGCGTCGGCCGCAAAGAGGTCGAGGGCTCCGGCGTGCTTGAACGTGAAGACATACTGGAAGTCCTGCGCGTGCTGATTGATATCCGCAACGGTAAAGGCGGCGTGGATGATATCGATCATCTGGGTAACCGCCGTGTACGTAGCGTTGGTGAAATGGCTGAAAACGTGTTTCGCGTTGGCCTGGTGCGCGTTGAGCGTGCTGTGCGCGAGCGTTTATCTGTTGCTGAGAGCGAAGGCCTGTCGCCACAGGAGCTGATCAATGCCAAGCCTGTTGCTGCAGCCGTAAAGGAATTTTTCGGCTCTTCACAACTCAGCCAGTTTATGGACCAGAACAACCCCTTGTCTGAAGTAACCCATAAGCGCCGGGTTTCAGCTTTGGGGCCAGGCGGCCTGACGCGTGAAAGGGCAGGATTCGAAGTCCGTGACGTACATCCAACGCACTACGGCCGTGTATGTCCGATTGAAACTCCTGAAGGTCCGAATATTGGTTTGATCAATTCGCTGTCGGTTTATGCCCGGACCAATGATTATGGTTTCCTCGAAACCCCTTATCGCAAAGTGCTGAACAGCAAAGTTTCCAACGAAGTGGAATATCTTTCAGCTATTGAAGAAGGTGATTTCGTAATTGCTCAGGCCAATGCGGAATTGGACAAGAATGGCAAGTTTGTCGACGAGTTCATTCCTTGCCGTTATCAGGGTGAGTTCACGCTAAAAGAACCTTCTGCCATCAGCTTCATGGACGTATCTCCCAAGCAGATCGTGTCAGTTGCAGCTTCACTGGTGCCTTTCCTGGAACACGACGACGCAAACCGCGCATTGATGGGTTCCAACATGCAACGCCAGGCAGTGCCGACACTCAGGGCTGAAAAGCCTCTGGTGGGCACGGGCATGGAGCGATCTGTTGCTACCGATTCCGGTGTAACTGCAGTGGCCAAGCGTGGCGGTATCGTTGACCAAGTGGATGCTGGCCGTATTGTGGTACGTGCCAACGAGATTGAAGTTAAAGTGGGTGACCCGGGTGTAGACATTTACAATCTCACCAAGTACCAGCGCTCCAATCAGAATACCTGCATCAATCAGCGTCCGCTGGTGAACGTAGGTGATATCGTGGCCGCAGGAGATGTTTTGGCCGATGGACCATCAACTGATCTGGGCGAGTTGGCTCTCGGTCAGAACATGCTGGTTGCCTTCATGCCCTGGAACGGTTACAACTTTGAAGACTCGATTCTGATATCGGAACGTGTGGTTCAGGAAGACCGCTACACCACCATACATATCGAAGAGCTGACTTGCGTGGCCCGTGACACCAAGCTGGGATCGGAAGAAATTACAGCCGATATTCCCAATGTTGGCGAGCACAATCTGAACAAGCTGGATCAATCCGGCATTGTCTACATTGGTGCAGAAGTTTCTGCGGGTGACATCCTGGTGGGCATGGTTACCCCAAAGGGTGAAACCCAGCTGACACCGGAAGAGAAGTTGCTGCGTGCCATTTTTGGTGAAAAGGCATCGGATGTTAAAGACACTTCTCTGCGAGTGCCTTCAGGCATGGATGGAACGGTCATTGACGTTCAGGTGTTCACCCGTGATGGCGTAGACAAAGACGCGCGAGCAGTCTCCATTGAGAAAGAGCAGTTGCGCCAGGTCCGCAAAGATCTGGATGACCAGCTTCGTATCGTGGAAGGTGCGATTTACCAGCGTTTGCACAATATGTTGTCTGGCAAAATTGCGGACAAGGGTCCGAAAGGCTTGAAGAAAGGCAGTAAGGTTACCACCGCATACCTGGACAGTTTGAGCCATGAGGAATGGTTCAAAATTACCATGCGTAGCGATGAAGCCAATGATTTGCTTGAACAGATGGCCGATCAGCTGAAGGCGCAACGCAAAGCCTTCGATGCCCGTTTCGATGAAAAGAAAGGAAAGATCACGCAGGGTGACGATCTGGCACCGGGTGTTCTGAAAATGGTCAAGGTGTATATGGCCGTTAAACGCCGTATTCAGCCAGGCGACAAAATGGCCGGGCGCCATGGAAACAAAGGCGTTATTTCCATGATCGTGCCTACCGAGGACATGCCCTATATGGAGGATGGTACACCCGTTGATATCGTACTGAATCCGCTGGGCGTACCTTCGCGCATGAATATCGGGCAGGTGCTGGAAACTCATCTTGGCTGGGCTGCCAAAGGATTGGGTCTCCGCATTGGCGAAATGCTGGAAGCCAAAAATTCTGTACCAAACCTTCGTAAGTTCCTGGATCAGGTTTACAACAGTGACCGTAAAGGTCGGGTTGATATGTCTGAGTTTTCCGATGAGGAAGTTTTGGCAATGTCAAACAACCTCAAGCAGGGCGTGCCCATGGCTACGCCGGTGTTTGATGGTGCCAGTGAGGCAGAAATCAAGCATTTGCTGAAGCTGGCTCAGTTGCCCGAATCCGGCCAGACCATGTTGATAGACGGGCGAACGGGCGATCCTTTCGAGCGTCCGGTCACGGTCGGCTATATGTACATGCTCAAGTTGAACCACCTCGTGGACGACAAGATGCACGCACGTTCAACTGGTCCTTACAGCCTGGTTACTCAGCAGCCATTGGGCGGTAAAGCCCAGTTTGGTGGTCAACGTTTCGGTGAGATGGAGGTGTGGGCGCTGGAAGCCTACGGAGCTGCGTACACCCTGCAGGAAATGTTGACTGTGAAATCAGATGACGTGGCTGGTCGCAACCAGATGTACAAGAATATCGTAGATGGCAATCACGAGATGGCGGCAGGTATGCCGGAATCTTTCAACGTATTGGTGAAAGAAATCCGCTCGCTTGGCATCAACATCGAACTAGTAGAATCCTGATCAGGAAGGAATGAGCATGAGAGACTTTTTAAATCTCTATAATCGCCAGCGGCAGCCGCTGGAATTCGACGCGATTCGCATCGGCCTCGCTCCACCTGACCTGATACGTTCCTGGTCGTTTGGTGAAGTCAAGAAGCCTGAAACCATCAATTACCGCACTTTCAAACCAGAAAGAGATGGTTTGTTCTGTGCGGCTATCTTTGGCCCAGTTAAAGATTACGAATGCCTCTGTGGCAAATACAAGCGCATGAAGCATCGTGGTGTCGTTTGTGAAAAATGCGGTACTGAAGTCACGCAAACCAAAGTACGGCGTGAACGCATGGCACATATCGAACTTGCGAGCCCGGTTGCGCATATCTGGTTTCTTAAGTCCTTGCCTTCGCGTATCGGCCTGATGCTGGATATGACGCTGCGCGATATCGAACGCATACTCTACTTCGAATCCTATGTCGTGCTCGACGCTGGCATGACAACCCTGGAAAAAGG
>JANOGQ010000236.1:0-4593 GCA_031406105.1 Lysobacterales bacterium
CAGTGGCATGCGACACCGCCTGCAGCATGCCGCCGGTCAAGGCCCCGCCGTGCAGCAGTGTGTTGCTGCCGACATCGAAGGCGAGCGGAAACATCAGGAACAGGTAGCCGATCTGGGCCACCGTCGAGTAGGCGACCAGCAGCTTCAGGCGCTGCTGCCGCAGAGCAACCACATTGCCGACCAGGATCGCACCCGCGCCCAATGCGGCCAGCAGTTGGGCAGAGGAAAGCGTCACGATGCCGGGCAGCACGTCGAACCAGAGCCGCACCAGGAGGAACCAGGAACCCTTGATCACCAGAGCCGACAGAATGGCGCTGGCTGCTGCGGGAGCGCCTCCATGCGCGGGCGGCAGCCACAGGTGCATGGGAAAGAGTGCGGTCTTGGCCAGCAGACCGGCCGTCATGAGCGCTGCAGCAGTCAGCACGGCAGGCGAGGCTTCGATGCGAGTGGCCAGAAGGCTGATGTCCAGGGTTCCGTATACGCCGTAGAGCAGCACAGCGCCGAGCAGGTAGAGCATCGACCCCAGCAGTGCGTAGATCAGGTAGCGGAGGGCGGCACGCAGGGTTTCGGCCTTGCCATCGAGCGAAACCAGGGGCACTGCGGTAAAGGTAAGCAGTTCCAGCGCGACATAGAGTGTGAACAGGTCTCCACTGACGAAGACCAGATTCAGCGAACCCCAGATGGCCATCAGCAGGAGCCAGAATACCAGCGGCCTGCGCTGTTCGGCTGCGCCGATCGGCGTGGAAAAACTGCCGCGCGCATAGATACCAATACCCACGATCACCGCCGCCACCGCCAGCATCATGACAACGGCCAATCCATCGGCGCGCAGGGCAATCCCCAAGGGTGGCGACCAGCCGCCCAGCAGGTAGACCAGGGGGCCTTCCGCCCGCCCGAAAGCGGCGCTGATGGCAATGGTATTGATGACTCCGGCTACGATGGTGAGCGCAGCCACCCACTGAGCCCTGCGCCCGCCCAGAACAAATCCGGCAATCACCCCGATGAAGGGTAGCAGGACTGCGAGCACGAGCAGCAAACCGCCAGGTGTGGTTGACATCGTTGCGGCTTCCCCGGCGCTCAGTGGTCTTCAGCTGCCGCGTCAGCGGACGGTATTGGATCGGGTGCCAGGCTGGCGTCGCCGGATTCTGCGAACAATCTGAGCAACAGAGCAATCGCCAGGGCACTGGCGCAAAAGGCTACCACCAGTCCGGTGATGAGCAAGGCCTGTGGCACCGGGTCGCCACCCCAGCCAGCACCGGCACCTCGCCGGGCGATGGCGCCGAACAACAGAAATACACCACTGCCAACCACGTTGAACGCAACGAGCTTGCGCAGCGGTTGCGGATTCACAATCAGCGCATAGACTCCGACACCCACCAGCAGTGCTGAGCACAGGCCAAACAAGGTCGCTGCATCGGTCACGAGCCGTCTCGTCCCGGTATGCCGTCTCGCTCAGGCACGCCGGCGACGATCAGCGCGAGTGCCACGGCCAGCGAGGGGAACAGCGCCCATTCGATCACGACAATGAGCGGCTTGGCCAGGCCTTCCGGATACCCAAGGAAGGCGCCGGCGGTGATCACGCCTGCGAAACCGATGGCAATGAACACTGCCGGACCCGCCACCAGCGCCAGGCGTAAGCCCCAGCCGTGGGTCCGCGGCGCATCGGATATTCCGGCATACAGGGTCAGCAGCCACATGGCTGCCAGCAAGGCGGCGCCCTGGAACTTGCCACCCGGATCGTCAGCGCCAATCCAGAATATGTACATCGCAACGATGATACCGATGGGGGTTAACAGACGCGTCAGAAAAGCCAGGATGCCATCGGGATCGAGGGGATGATGCGGCCCTGAGCGCCCGCCCCAGGCCCGATCCGGCGCCAGCGACCAGACACCGATCAAAGCGAACAGGACCACAATGGCTTCCAGCAGGGTGTCCATGGCGCGGAAAGCCAGCAATACCGCAGTCAGCGGATTGTGAACGCCGGTGGATTCGATGTTCGCAGCGGTATCCGGCGCGAGAGTGGGTGCAGGGTTGGGTAGAGTGAGCACCGCTATGGCCAGCGCCGCAGTCACGCCGGCGGCCACCAATGCAGCGACTGAATGAATCAACCGGCTCGGTCGTTCGAGGCGGGCCGGACTCTCGGTTTTACGCAGGCGAGTGGCGGCGGCCAGCAGCAGTGCGCCGGTCAGACCACTACCCAGGGCAGCTTCCGTCAGCGCCACGTCCACAGCTTGCAGCCGAACCCATACCAGTGCCAGCACCAAACCGTAGGCGACGAATCCGACCACAGCGCTGAAGGTCTGGCGCGCCACCACCGTCCACAGCGCCAGAACCACTACCAGCGCAGCCAATGTCAGGTCCAGCGCCAGCATCATTCGGCCGCCGATTCGCGATGCGCCACGCGCGCAATCAGTTGCGAGGCAACTGCGCTGGCCAGCAGCACCAGCAGCCAGATCACGATCATCTTCAGGCCATTCGCCCAACCACTCACCTGCGGCAGCAGGCCCAGAACGATGAGCCCCACGCCCAGGTTGTCGGCTTTGGTCAATGCGTGCAGGCGCGTCAGTGCATCCGGAAAACGCAGCAAGCCTAAGGTCCCGGCCAGGAAGAACACCGCTCCGGCTGTTATCGCCACAAAGCTCAACAGGTCCAGGACCAGACTCATGGCTGCTCCGCGGAATGCTGGCCGGAATGTTGGCCGGATGGACCCGCAGCCTCACCTGCAGGGGCGCTCGCAGGATCGCTTGCATCTTGGCCGCCGGCCCCTTTGAAGAAAGCCACAGAAGCAAAAGCGGCCAGCAAAGCCAGAACCAGGGCTACATTGAGGATAGCTTCAACCCCGGTAACGACCGCCAGGAGCAACAGCACGGCGACTCCGCCGGTGCCCAATAACTGCCCCGCCATCATGCGCTCAGTATCGCCCGGACCACGCATGATGCGAACCAGACCTATCGCCACAGTGAGCAACACGAATCCGGCCGTTCCGAGCAGGAAGCTGCTCAACTTGCAGGCTCGCCGGATAGCAGACGAAGCACTTCCGACTCTTCCCGGGCCAGTTGGGCGGCAATGGGCTGACCCGTATCCACGCAGTGGAAGAGCAGGCTTTCCGCCGCATCCTCAACCACCACGGTTCCGGGAATCAGGCTGGCGAATACGGCGAAGGCGTTGCGGGCCGCACCCCGCGGGTAACGGCAGGAGTAGCGGACGAAACCAGGCTGCAAGGGCAGCCGCGGTGAGAAAGCCCGGCGCGCGACATCGATTCCGGCCAAAACCGACTGCCAAAGGAAATGCGCGGAATAGCGCAAGATGTCGACTGCACGCATATTCAGTGCACCTGGCTGGAGCAATTTCAGGCTGACCCAGGTGGCCACAGTGGCCGCAAACAAGCCGACCACCAGGTCGCCCGGCTTGAAACCGATCAGCAGCACCCAAAAGACGGAATAACCTGTCCAGCGCAAGATCCAGGCTCGTTTCAGGGCCTGCTTAGCAGGCACGGATTCAGGCGACATGCACTACCTCCACTTCCATGACGCCCAGGCGATCGTGCAGCCTGGCATCAGCCAGCAAGGGCCACCAGTCGTAGAGCAGCAGCTCCAGCGGGCGCCACAACGCCACCCAGGAACCAATGACGAAACTTTCGTGCAGCAGGTGCCCGTATCGCGTCGTTTCACCCAGTTGCCGACTCAGGACATCCCCCACGAGATTCGCAGCAGCGATAAAGGCCAGGCCGATCAGCAGGCTCAAGCCACCGGTGCTGAGCATGCGCCGTAAAGCGGAGCGCGCCAGCTTTGCACGTTGCAGGAAGAAATCCCGGATGGCTTGCGGTACAGCCTCCAGTTCGCCTGGAATGATCGAAGGCTGAGTCAGCGAGACCGTCAGGCCCAGGGACTTACGACGAGGTAATTCCCGTGCTGCGTTGAATATGAATTCCTCGGCCTTGGGGTCAAGGTCTCTCTCACGGAACGGCGAAGGATCCATGGAATTGAACAGTTGCCGGATGTTGCCGACATGCACGTCGATGCGCGCCCCCCTCGAAGACGGCCGATGGTGTAATTCACCCTGTCCCGATATCTCACCCACCATGGTCATTGCATCCGTTTTCAAAACGAGGTCCAGAATAGCCTCCATGGTGCAGAACGGTCAATGCCAGGTGCCGTTGTTGATCGCTGATCTTGATCATGCGCCGGCCTGCTTGCCACCGGACGGCTTGGTGATGGCCTGGATCGCCACGATGACGGGCACCAGCACAGCGGCCACGAGCCCAGCAGCGAAGCCGTTGTTATACAGGTTCAGGCCGGCATGCACCGGACCTGATCCGGGGTTATTGCCAGGGATGGCATGTATGCCGGTTTTGCAGGAGCAAAAACTGGCCATCGAAGCCCGTTTTTCGGCAGGGGTTTGGTCGGTACCATCAACTGAGTGGCACTTCTTACGTTTGCCTCGCTTGGCAGGTACTACCTTTGCCCGATACTTGCTATTGGGTGCAAACACGCCATAGAAACGGGTGAGGTTTATGCGCGGTTTGGGCACCAATGAAACCAACCGCGAGATAAAATCCAGGGGTTCAAATATGACGTGCGTCGTGCCATTGCG
>JANOGQ010000241.1:0-5713 GCA_031406105.1 Lysobacterales bacterium
GTCCCACCAATCCTTACGCCATTGTTGGCATATCACTGATCTGCCTGGTGTTGTTGAGCCTCTATTCCCTGTCCAGCCCTTTGTTGCAACAAGCGCTGATCGATGTGCTGGGAATGCAGCCTCAGGCTATCGCCGAGCTCATTCACTCGGATGCCCGGAGTTGGTGGAATTATCCCGCAATGACCGCGATCACAGCAGTATTCCTGCATGCCAACTGGCTGCATCTGGCAGGTAATCTGGCTTATTTGTGGGTGTTTGGCTTGCCGCTGGAAAGTCGTTTGGGCAGCCTGCCTTTGCTGTTCATCTTCATTGCTGGAGGCGCCTTGGCCAATATCACCGTGGCACTGAGCCTGGATCAACTGGAAACTCCGATAATCGGTGCCAGCGGCGCCGTGTCTGCTGTGGTGGGCTGCTATCTTGGGCTGTTGCCCTCCCGGCAAATCGGTTTGTTCCTGCCTTTGGGTCTCTATTTGCAGTTCGCTCAGGTTCCCTCGTTGTTAGTAATCGGATCGTGGTTTACTTTGCAGTTGCTTTATACCGTGTTTGGCCCCATTAATGCCGCAGTGGCATGGTGGAATCATCTGGCCGGATTTGCGCTTGGGCTCAGCCTCATGCTGTTGTTCCGGGCCTTACGACAATTTCGGGTGCAAGCCCCCTGAAAACCCATACGAGTATTCTTACATCATGGCGCGAAAAAAACCCCTCTACAAAGTCATCTTTTTCAATCATGGGAAAGTCTATGAGCTTTTCAGTGAAAGTGTTGGCAGCAGTGGTATATGGGGTTTTATCGAGGTAAGTGAGTTGGTTTTTGAATCCGGTGAAGGCCTGGTGGTGGACCCCACCGAAGAAAAAATGCGGCAGGAGTTTTCCGGCGCGCGTGTTTTACACCTGCCCTTGCAAAGCATAGTGCGGATTGAGGAAGTCGAGAAACGTGGTAAATGCATGATCCGTGATCGTGAGTCCGGTGAGAAAGTAACCCCTTTTCCGCTCTCGCCACCAGGGCGAAGTTCATCCTGATTAAAACGGCTCTGATTGTCTTTAAAGCCAGGCTATCTAAGGAAGCTCTGATTAATTCATCCCCGAATTATCAGAGCGCGCCTAACAAAAAGTGTCATTTTTGTTTGGCTTCATTTTCAATGATTTACAATCATTGAAAATGGCGGCACATCCTTATGCCGCAGAAACTCTGAATAAGTGAGAGTTTCCCTAAGAACAGCAGCTCACCAAATAAACCGACTGGCTTTTCAGTTGGCAGATTTGCGTGATAACAGATTTGCTCCACGTAACAGGCGTAAAGCTTCGTACAAAGGAAAATCATCTTCCGCTTTGACGGTCTCTGCTGCTGCCACATTTTTTTCGTCTTGAATGGACTCCAGATGGCGATCCAGATCCGCTTCGCGCGGCCGCTCATCGGATACTGTCAAAGACTTCATATACGATTCAATAACCTGATCCGGCACTATGCCCTCGGCCTGTATGGATTTGCCGGAGGGTGTGAAGTAACGTGCCGTGGTCAACTTGATGCCACCGCCATTGCGCAGTGGTAAGACTGTTTGTACCGAGCCCTTGCCAAATGTCCGTTCACCCATTAGCAAGGCCCTGCCATGATCCTGCAGAGCACCTGCAACTACTTCGGAAGCCGAGGCAGAACCGCGGTCAACCAGCACAACGACAGGCAAGTCTGGAAACCACTGGCCGGGCTGGGCGGCAAACTCCATGTCCATACTTGAGTTACGACCACGAATGGAAACGATGTTGCCACTGTCGAGGAAACCATCAGCAATATCCACCGCCGACTGCAGCACTCCGCCCGGATTATCGCGCAGGTCAAGAATTACGCCATGGATGAGATTACCTTCTGCCTTGATAGACTCTACGGAAGCCTGCAGATCTGTGGCACTGTCACGGTGAAAATAGCTGAGGCTGAAGTAAACGATGCCGTCGGCAAAAACCCGGGCTGTCAGGGTCGGTATCTTGAGCAATTGGCGCTTCATCAAGCGGGTGTTTGTTTCGCCCGTAGCGTTCAAAACCACAACTTCTACTTCGCTGCCGGGCGGGCCGCTTAGATCATCTATGGCCTCCTGCAGATTGCGCCCTTTCACCACTTTGCCAGCTATCGAGGTAAACACATCTCCCGGATTGATGCCAGCTGAGTCGGCCGGGCTGGGGACCAATACTTTCCGCACCACGATGCGACCATCTTCAGCGGCAACATCCACCCCTACACCAACATATTCGCCACGCGAATTCTGGTCCAGATCCTGGTAATCGTTGTTGGGCAGATAGGCAGAATGTGGATCGAGCTCGGACAGCAAGCCGCCGATGGCTGCTTCCAGCAGTTCTTTATCATCGACATCTTCAACATAGTTTTTTCTGACTTGATTAAATACATCGGTGAAGGTGCGTAAATCATCCAGGTTGAGGCTGGAGCCTGCAGCAGCTGGTGGGGAACTGTTTATGCCCACTTCAGGCACTGCATCCTGCGCGGCAATGGCCGGACTGAATAGCAGCAAGGCACAGCTGAGCAGCCCGCCACGGACATTCCGATACCGGCTTGAGCAGCCATTTTGCATGTCTTGGTCTCCTATCGTTTCAGCCAGGCTGCCGGATCCAGCGCTTTGCCGTCTTTGCGCAATTCAAAATAAAGTCCCTGTTCACCGGCGCTGTTACTGCCCACGGTGGCGATAACGCTACCAGGTTCTACCCAATCGCCCACTTCCCAGAGCAGGCTTTCATTGTATCCATAAAGGCTCATGAATCCTTCACCGTGATCGATGATGATCATCAGGCCATAGCCGCGCAACCAGTCAGCAAAGGCCACGCGGCCATATGCGATGGCGGCAACCTCACTGCCAGGTTGGGCATCGAATACCCAGCCTTGCCAATACATGCCACCGCTGCGTTGCTGGCCAAAAGCCTTGCGCACCCTGGCCTTAACGGGCATAGCCAAGCGGCCCTTCTGCGCACCGACCGAAACCTGTTGCCCTAGATTGCTGGGAATATCGGCCAGCACATCGCTGAGTTTTTCCAGCAGCTTTTCGAGATCCTGGCGATTCTGTTCAAATTCCCTCAGCTGCGCTTCGCCGCTGCCGATCTGCTCCAGCAAACCAGCCTGCACGGTGTGACGTAAGACCCTCTGCTGCTCTTTCAGTTGCAATTCCTGCTGCTGGTTCTGGCGAGCGCTGTCGATAGCTTGCCGCTGCAATTCGATACGCTGATAAATGGCCTCCAGGCCAGCCAAAGTCAGCCGCAGTTGTTCAATTCTGCCTGATTGGGCACGATTGATGTGCTCGTAGTAAGCCAGCATGCGTCCGAGTACCGCTGCATTGTCCTGATTGAACACCAGCTTCAGGCGGGACTGCCGTGTCAGACGGTAGGTATCACTGACCTGTTCCGCCAACTGTTGTTGATCCAGGTGCAATTGTTGCAGTTGTTGTTGCCGTTCATCTTCCAGCCGGACCAGTTCAGTTGTTTGTTCCAGCAATTGGTTTTCCAGTGCACGGATGGCCTGGCTGGATTGTTGAATCGACAAGTCCAGTTTCTTCAGTTGCTCCTGCTCAGCCTGGTGATCCGAGCGAGCAGCTGTAAGGTTGTGCTGCAACAACTGGATTTCTTTCTGCAGCTGTTGCAGTTGCTGCTCAACTTCCTGCTGGCGTGGCGTCGCTGCAGCAACGCTTTGAGCCTGCAATCCCGTAACTGGGCAAAGGCAGTAAACCAACCAGACTGCAGCAGAAAAGTGCCGGAGCCGCCACACTGTGGTCATGGCATTTCAGCAGGCATTATTTACCAACAGCGATTGGCCGGTCATTTCCGCCGCTTGAGTCAGCCCCAGCAAATCCAGCATGGTTGGGGCAATATCGCGCAGCGCTCCCAGCGGCTTGAGTTGGGCAGCACGGCCGTAAAAAAGAAATGGTACCGGGTTGGTGGTATGCGAGGTCAGGCTTTGGCCGCTGACGGGATCCAGCATCTGCTCGACATTACCATGGTCCGCTGTGATCAACAGCTCACCACCGGTTTCATCAATGGCCTGAACGACCACAGCCAGGCATCGATCGACCGCTTCGACTGCCCTCATTGCAGCCTGCATGTTGCCGGTGTGTCCCACCATATCCGGATTGGCCACGTTGCAGATGATCACATCAAAATGATGAGAACGAATTGCCTGGGCCAGTTCTTTCGCCAGTTCCGGAACGCTCATTTCCGGTTGCAGATCATAAGTGGCGACCTTGGGTGATGGAATCAGGATACGCTGTTCCAGCGGGAAGGGTTCTTCCCGCCCACCATTAAAAAAGAAAGTCACGTGCGCATATTTTTCCGTCTCTGCTATGCGCAATTGCCTCAGGCCGTGCTCGGCCAGCAATTCGCCCAACAAACGGGGTAAACCGGCTGGTGCAAAAGCCACGCTCACTGGCAAGCCCTCCTGGTATTCGGTCATGCAGACAAAGGCGGACAGTTGTATTTGTTGCCGATCGAAACCCGTAAAGGATTCTTCGACAAAAGCACGGGTCAGTTCACGTGCCCGGTCAGCGCGGAAATTTATAAAGATGATGCTGTCGCCCTCGGTTACGGCTTGAGCACCTTCCAGCACGGTTGGCTGCACAAATTCATCATTCTCACCGCGGGCATAGGCGGCACTCAAACCTTCTTTGGCTGAACTTGCGTGCAAAGCTGCTTCAGCCAGGGCTATGGCACCGTATGCGCGTGCCACGCGTTCCCAGCGCTGATCCCGGTCCATGGCAAAATATCTTCCGCAGACAGAATTAACCTGGACGCCAGGCAATTCATCGACCAGGTCCTGCAGGGCAGTAATGGATTCGGCAGCACTGCGCGGCGGGGTGTCGCGTCCATCGAGAAACAGATGCAGCGCAATCCTTTTTGCACCGCGGGCATGCGCCAGTCTGACAGTGGCCTGGAAATGCTCGTCGTGGCTGTGGACGCCACCGGGTGATAGCAGGCCCATAATATGAACTGTGCGATTGCGCTGTGTGGCCGCATCAATACCGGCACAAAGTGCAGTGTTCTGCGCAAAGCTGCCGTCCCGAATGGCCAGGCTGATGCGGGTAAAATCCTGGTAAACAATCCGCCCAGCGCCCATGTTCATATGGCCGACCTCGGAATTCCCCATTTGTCCGGCTGGCAGTCCCACCGCTTCGCCCGATGTGAGCAGCAAGCTGTGTGGGTTTTCGTTCCAAAGCCTGTCCCAGCAGGGGGTATGTGCCTCGGAAATGGCGTTGTCTTCGGCTTCCTCGCGGTAACCCCAGCCATCCAGGATCATCAGTACCAGAGGTTTTCTGTTATTGCTCATTGTAGACTTCCTGGCCAGGGGATCGGGTATCTGGTCCTTTGCCCCCGCGATGGTTGGATGCTTGTAAACTTTGGTGGCAGTCACCACTTGTTAGCGGTTGGCAACTAACGACCTTGGCGTATTGCCTGTCCACTATGGGCGTAATTATTCCATAAACGGCCGGCGGAATTCAGCGACGGTCAGGTAAACATGAAATCGAATCATCCGCCAAGGGTGAATCAGACAGACGGAAGAGGAAACTGGCGCAATGGATCAAGTTCTCGAATTCATCAGCAATCATCCACTTTTAGGCGGAGGCTTCGTAGCCGTTCTCGGTTTGCTGATCTGGACAGAAATACATCGGCGCCTGCAGGGTTTGCAGGAACTCAGCCCGGCAGAAGTAGTGTCATTGATGAATGATCCATTGCG
>JANOGQ010000597.1:0-2754 GCA_031406105.1 Lysobacterales bacterium
AAAACCTTTGCCCATTGAAACCATCAGTTTGAGCAGTGCCCGGATTGATGCTGCTCTGAAAAACATGGCCATGATGCAGACAAGCTGGATATTTCATACCGGCTTTTGTGGCTCCACCCTGTTGGCCAACTGCCTGGATCATCCGGCAGCCACACTGGTGTTGCGCGAGCCTTTGGTATTGTCGCGACTGGCACAGAGCTTGCGGGATAGTTCTGATCAGAATACACCTGGCATGCAGGGCCTGATTGCACGGGTGATTGGGCTGTGCGAACGCAGTTACCCGGGCGAAGCCTGCATCATCAAAGCCTCCAATTTTGCCAATCCGCTGATTCCCCGCCTGATGTGGCCGAAGCAAAGCGGGCGACCAGCGCGCAAAGCCCTCCTGATGAGCTGCAGCCTGGATGCTCTATTGCTTTCGATCCTGAAGAAACAAGCGGAAGCTGAAATACTGCTGCAGGGCTTTTTGCGCGCTCTCTTGCAGGATTCAGATTATCTGGCAAACGTGAATGTGCCAGACCCGGACGGTTTGAATCTCTTGCAACAAAGTGTCTTGTTCTGGCATTGCCAGCGACATTTCCTGCAACAGCGAATGGCTCAATCAGGCACAGGCACCTTCATGCCTTTGAGCATGGAACGGTTTCTGGCAGAACCGGAAGTCGTCCTGCCCGAAGTAGCCGATTTCCTGCAACTTGGCCTGGCGGACGAATTGCTGGAGAAAACGGTTGCCGATGGGGCGTTTCGCCGTCATTCCAAGCAGGCGAACCAGAGCTATGACCCGGAAATTTACCAGCGGGATCAGCAAGCCACCCGCTTAGCCCATGCGCAGGAACTAGCCGCGACCCTTGCCTGGGCTGAACCGTTGTTGCAGCGTTTACCGATCAAGCCTTTTGATCGTTTTGAAACAGTGGGTTGAACAATCTGTGCGAGATTCTGGATTGACGTAATGGAAGATATGATTCTGACCAGCCGTCATTCCAGAGTTGCGCAGCAATCTCTGGAATCCGGAAATTCAATAAAGCCTTTGCGGCTGCAAAATTTTAAGTCCAGAAACTAACCTGTTCCATCCGGCCCCTCAAACCCGCTTGAAACTGCAATTGGCAGCTACGGTTATGCGTGGCGTGTCGCCAAAATAAGGCATGACTTCGTGCATCACGAAGGAAGGAAATACCAATAATTCGCCCGCTTGCATCGCCTGGTTGATGGAGCCAATATGGAACTGTCGCTGCCAGCGGTCATTGCCGGGATCCCAGTACATATTCGCTGTTGGCCTTGGGTCTTTGAAGCTCAAAACTCCATTGCGGCCCAGGTTTTCCACCGGATTGCCCGGGCTGACCATGTAAACGGCCGACCAGGAAGCATTCGGGTGATTGTGGCTGGAGATGAAGCCGCCATTATGGGTAATGTGGTACCAGGCGTCAGTGAATACGCGTATCTGTTCCAGCTCATCTTTGCTGTAGCCACTGGTTTCAGCCATGGCATGAAAAACCCCGAAAAGGAAAAATTTCTTGAGCTCCAATATGCAGGCGGGTGCTGAAGGATCTTTGAACAGGTCAAAATGGCTTTCAAAAACTTTGACCTGATTGCTGGTTACATGGCGGTTGGCATGCCGGGTTCCCTCAGCTTCCTGTTGCAGAAACAGGCCTTCCAGCTGCTGGTTCAGTTTTTCAGCCGCTGGATAAGCACTCAGGAAAAATGGAGTGGCAAAATCACCCCAGGATTTCATGTCAGGTTTTGCAGGGCTGCTTGCTGGGTTCATGGTCCGTACTTCAGTGAGAGCTAAAACAATCTGAGGCCTGATTTACCCGTATTCGCGCAGATCAGGGTTTCCTCAGGTTTGCACTAAACTTGCCTGAGCGTGGCAGGCGCTGTCAAGCAGGCGGACCGGCATTCCAGAATCTATCAGCCTGGCGGCCATCAATTCGCCGACGAATTTCATTCATGCTGTTCTCGATAATTTCGTTGCGGTCCAGGCTGGCCAGCAAATCCCGGGCCACTTCACGCGGCCCGGCTGCGCCCCAGGATTTGCCACGGGAAAACCAGTCCTGCGCCATTTTGCCGGTGAGATAGGTGGCATACCAGGCCAGGGCACCCTGCGCTGATGCGGTTAAGACGGTAGACATGCCCACGCTGATGGTTTTCAGGGCGCTGGAAACCAGGTTCATGCCCCAATAGGCACCCATCAAGGCAATCCACTGCGCGGATATGGTCAGCAGCAGTCGGGAGGCTTCGCGCCTGTCCAGGCGAAAGCCATAAATTTCTCCCAGGTGCATGATCATGGCAATGTCGGTGCCTGCAGCTGCCAGCAGGTCCGCTACCGGTATTGGATTAACCGCAACGGCCAGACCTTTGACCAGGCAATACTTCTGAATCAGGCTGTCTGCCACCGATCTGCGGACTGCCACAATACGAGTGGCGATCTTCTGGTCCAACTCGTCTGCAAACAGGGAGGCATTCAACAGGGCGAGAGTTTTGCCGTCTTTTTCCAGTAAATGCCACAACAATTCTCGCAGGGCTTCAACATCAGGCGCTTTTTGCCTCTGTTGTTCGGTCTCATGGCCGTCGGCAGCCTGCAAAATTACCGTTTCAGGCCGCGGGTCTGAGCTGCACGTTACGATGTTGGCAGCGGAAATCATGCCCTCGGTGCGTTCCTGCAATCGTTGCAGCAGTTGCGCCTGTTCCTCGTGGGTATAACGGTCTGCCTTGTTCAGCACCAGCATCAGGGTACGACCCCTGCTAGCCAGACTTTCCAGGGCA
>JANOGQ010000618.1:0-2887 GCA_031406105.1 Lysobacterales bacterium
CCAGCCAAAGCTCATGCGCACGCAGCAGCAGTTCGGCAAAATCCACCAGTCCGCCACGCTGGCAATACTCCTCATAACGTTGGTAGATATTGACCCAGGCGGCAGTAGTGGGGTGATCCATGTGCTCTACGTGGTGAGCACGCTCTCCCTCATCCTTGCGGGCGTTGATGAACCATTGCGCCTGGCGCACCGGCCACTGTGATTCGTCATAACCTTCTTCGCGAAGGATGCGGCGCAGCAATCTTTGCTGATCGTCGGCATCGAGGATCTGGAAATTCTCCGGCAGCCTGGCTTCTTTCCAGTGCATGCGCAACAGGCGATGGGCAATGCCGTGAAAGGTACCTATCCATAGAGGCCGGGTAGAAATTCCCAGCAGCTTGCTGGCACGTTCGCGCATTTCGCCAGCTGCCTTGTTGGTAAAAGTGACGGCCAGAATTCCGAGTGGCGAAACATGCCCAACCTGGATCAGCCATGCCAGCCGATGCACCAGCACGCGGGTTTTGCCGCTGCCTGCCCCCGCCAGAACCAACACATGGCCTTCAGGCGCGGTTACCGCCGCGCGTTGCGGGTCATTGAGTTCATCGAGCAGGTGGGAGACATCCATCAGTTCGGTTCACGGCTGGCGAGAAGTTGGGAGACATCCATCAGTTCTGTTCACAGTCGGCAGATTGCTCACGGGCAATGGCACGATAAGCTATGTCCTTGCGATAAAACGCACCGGACCAGTCAATTTTTGCGCAAGCCTGGTAGGCAGCCTGCTGGGCCTCGGCTACGGTATCTCCCAGTGCCGTTACGCACAGCACGCGGCCCCCTGAAGTGACCACGCCCTGATCGCTCAGCGCCGTTCCTGCCTGGAAGATTTTCACAGCAGCGGGCAAGCTTTGGTCCAAACCGCTGATCAGGTGGCCCTTGTCGTAACGACCGGGATATCCTGCCGCTGCCATCACCACACCCAGGCTGGGTCGCGGATCCCACTGCGTGGTGCACTGGTCCAGTTCGCCCCGCAATGCCGCAAGGCAAAGCGTGGGCAGGTCAGATTGCAGCCGCAGCATGATGGGCTGAGTTTCCGGATCACCAAAACGCACATTGAATTCGATCACTCTCGGTTCGCCCTCGGGTGTAATCATCAGGCCCGCATAGAGGAAACCGGTGAAGGGATGACCCTCCGCCGCCATACCGTCAATCACCGGCTGTATCACTTCTCGCAATATGCGTTGATGCAATGGAGCATCCACCACCGGCGCGGGCGAATAAGCTCCCATGCCGCCGGTATTGGGTCCGCGGTCGCCGTCGTCTACCGCCTTGTGGTCCTGTGAAGTGGCCAAGGCCAAAGCGTGCTGTCCATCAACCATCACGATAAAGCTGGCTTCCTCGCCTGGCAGGAATTCTTCGATCACCACCCGATGGCCGGCCACACCATAAGCATTGCCGGCCAGCATATCCAGCACAGCTGCTTCTGCTTCTGCCAGGGTCCGCGCCACCACCACGCCTTTACCGGCTGCGAGGCCATCCGCTTTCACAACGATGGGTGCACCGTGTTCACGAATGAAACGCACGGCTTCGCTGACCTCGGTGAATTGCCCGAAAGCGGCTGTGGCAATGCCATGGCGCTGCATGAATCCCTTGGCAAAAGCCTTGGAACCTTCCAGTTGCGCGGCTGCCTGCGATGGGCCAAAGCAGGCCAGGCCGGCGGCTGCAAACTGATCGACAATGCCCATTACCAGCGGATCTTCCGGGCCGACGATGGTGAGGTCGATGCCACGTTCCCTGGCAAAATTCAGCAAGCCTGCAATATCGGTAGCGGCCAGCGCGACATTTTCCACGCCGGGTTCAGTGGCGGTACCGGCATTGCCGGGTGCGACGAATACTTTCTCAACCTGCGCTGATTGTGCGCACTTCCAGGCCAGCGCATGCTCGCGTCCGCCGCCGCCAATGATCAGTATCTGCATTACCGGGAGTCTCCCAGAGCCCTGCGTCAGTGCCGGAAATGCCGCACGCCGGTGAACACCATGGCCAGGCCATGTTCATCCGCTGCCGCAATCACTTCATCATCGCGCAAGGAGCCACCGGGGTGGATGATGCTGGCAATGCCGGCTTCCGCAGCAGTGTCCGGGCCATCGCGGAAAGGAAAAAAAGCATCGGATGCCATGGCGCCGCCTTTGAGGTCCAGCCCCGCATCGACGGCCTTCCAGCGGGCGATACGGGCTGAATCCACGCGACTCATCTGGCCAGCGCCAATCCCCAGGGTCTGGCCATCAAGGGCGTAGACAATGGCATTGGACTTCACCATGCGCGCTACTTTCCAGGCGAACAGCAGGTCTTGCCATTCCTCTTCAGTAGGCTGCCTCTGGCTGACCACCTTACAGTCCGAACGCTGCACGATCAGGCTATCCGCTGTCTGGACCAGCAAACCGCCAGCCACGCGCTTCATATCGAGCTGTTGAATCGCAGTATTCAAGGGTAATTCCATAACCCGAACACTGGGTTTGGCTGCCAGTGCCGCCAATGCTTCAGGCGTGAAAGCCGGTGCCAGCAGCACTTCCACAAACTGTTGCTGCAGCAGGGTACGGGCACAGTCACCATCGATCGTCTGATTGAAGGCGATCACACCACCAAACGCTGATGTGGGATCAGTGCCGAATGCGCGCCGGTAGGCTTCAAGCGCCTGCCTGGCGATGGCCACACCACAGGGATTGGCGTGCTTGACGATAACGCAGGCTGGAGAGTCGAATTGGTTGACACAGGCCCAGGCGGCATCCGCGTCAGCAATATTATTGAAGGACAATTCCTTGCCCTGCAGTTGTCGTGCCCTGATCAGTCCACCTGCTGCAGCCGTGGGATGCGGGTGGCAGGCAGCCAGCTGAAGGGGGGGTTGTACGTAGAGAAA